>NZ_JBEXKC010000065.1:0-45484 GCF_040609475.1 Streptomyces sp. NPDC004667
GGGGCCGACTACTTCGACGAGTACATGGAGTGGCGGGACGAGGAAGAGGAGGAGGCCGGGCAGGAGTGGCAGGACGCCTACGAGGCGGGTCTTCAGCGCCGCGGCCAGCGCGGCCCCGCTCCCCGGCGGGACCCGGACCAGGGCCCGCTCCCCCGGCGAGGGCTCCCCCCGCCGCCCGGGCAGCGGTACGGGTCCCAGGACCTCCGCGTCCGGCGGCAGCTCGACGGCCCCGAGGAAGGCCTCCAGCGCCTCCCCCCGACCCGCCACGGCGGCCATCCGCGACACCGGCGGGAAGCCCAGCTGGGCCCGCTCGGCCAGTTCCCGTACGGCGTGCCCGACCGGGTCCCAGCGCACCAGCGCCTGAACGGGCCGCAGCGTCGGCTCGGCCACGACGACCACCTGCCCCTCCCCGCGCACCAGCGACGCGGCGGCGATCCATCGGCGCAGCGCCTCCTCCCCCGCCCGCAGGTCGGGCCGGCCCAGCATGGCCCAGCCGTCCAGCAGCAGCGCCGCCGCGTACCCGGCGCCCGCCGCGACCGGTTCGGCGCCGGGGGTGGAGACCACCAGCGCCGGGCGGTCCGGCACCTCGTCCAGCACGTGATCGCGCCCGGACGTCCGTACGGGCACGGCGGGGAAGGCCCGGCCCAGCTCCTCGGCGGTGCGCCGCGCGCCCACCACCTGGGCCCGGAGCCGGAAGGACCCGCACTCCCCACAGTGCCAGGCGCTCTCGGCCCGGCCGCACCAGCCGCAGTGCAGGTCCCGCTCGTCGGGGGCCTCCAGCGGCCCGGCGCACGCGGTGCAGCGGGCGGGGGTCCGGCAGCGCTCGCAGGCGAGCCGGGGCGCGTAACCGCGCCGCGGCACCTGGACGAGGACCGGACCGCTCTTGAGGCCCTCCCGGACGGTCTCCCAGGCGAGGCTCGGCAGCCGGGCCGCGCGGGCCGCCCCGTCGCGCGCCAGCAGTTCGTCGCCGACGGTGCGGATGCGGGGGGCGACGGACCGCACCGTCTCCCGGTCGGCCACGAGCGGGCGGGCCCAGCCCGTCTCGACGAGCTGGGCGGCCTCCACCGTGCAGCTGGTGCCGCCGGCGAGGAAGGCGCAGCCGTCGGTGACGGCACGAAGCTCCAGGACCTCGCGGACGTGCGGGAAGGGGGCGTGGTCGTCGCTGTGGCTGGAATCCCCGTCGTCCCAGATCGCCACCAGTCCGAGGTCGCGCACGGGGGCGAACATCGCGGCCCGGGTGCCGACGACCGCGCGCACCGAGCCCCGGCTCACCGCGAGCCACTGCCGGTAGCGCTTCTCGGGCCCGGACTCGGCCGTCAGCAGGGCGTGGCGCCCCTCGCCGAGCAGCTCGGTGAGGGCGGCGTCGACCCGGGCCGCGGTGCGCCCGTCGGGGACCACGGCCAGGGCGCCCCGGCCGGAGGCGAGGGTCGCCGCCATGGCGCGGGCCAGTTCCCCGGCCCAGCCGGGGCCGGGCAGGGCCGTCCACACGGCGCGGGGGGCTCCCCCGGTGGCCAGGGCCCGCAGGAACGCGGGCCCGGCGCCGTACCGGGTCCAGCCGCCGGGCTCGGGCGCGGGCGGCGGGGGCAGCGGTTCGGGCGAGGGCTTGGCCTCGGCGCGGGCGCTGCGCGCGGGCAGGGCGAGCTGGAGGACGTCGGCCAGGCTGCCCGCGTACCGGTCGGCGACGGCGCGGGCGAGGGCCAGCACGGGCGGGGAGAGGACCACCTCGGGCGAGACCACCTGGGCCAGGGCGGCCAGCGCCCCGTTGTAGTCCGACTCGGCCCGCCGCTCCACGATGAAGCCGTCGATGAGCCCGCCGCCCTCGCGGCGGCCGCCGTGCACGCGGTGGGAGCCGGCGCCGAAGCGGACCCGGACGCGGACGCCGGGCAGGGCGGTCTCCGCGAGCTCCGCGGGCACCGCGTAGTCGAAGAGCCGGTCGAGGTGGAGCACGCCCTTGTTCACGAGGACCCGGGCGACGGGCAGCTCCTCGGCGACCGCGGCCCCGCGCCAGGTCCGCGGTTTGGCCTTGGGCGCCTTGGCCTTCGCCTCGGCGACCATCTCCCGGATCAGTGCGAGCTGCTCCGGCGGGGATTCGTTCGCGCTGCTCACACAGGCATTCTTACCAAAGACCACTGACAGCGAACGGCCCCGGACCTGGAGGTCCGGGGCCGTTCGTCGCGTGCGGCGGTGCTTACAGACCGGCGGCGGCGCGCAGGGCGTCGACGCGGTCGGTGCGCTCCCAGGTGAAGTCCGGCAGCTCGCGGCCGAAGTGGCCGTAGGCGGCGGTCTGGGCGTAGATCGGGCGCAGCAGGTCCAGGTCGCGGATGATCGCGGCCGGACGCAGGTCGAAGACCTCGCCGATGGCGTCCTCGATCTTCTGGACGTCGACCTTGTGCGTGCCGAAGGTCTCGACGAAGAGACCGACGGGCTCGGCCTTGCCGATCGCGTACGCGACCTGGACCTCGCAGCGCGCGGCCAGACCGGCGGCGACCACGTTCTTGGCGACCCAGCGCATCGCGTAGGCGGCGGAGCGGTCGACCTTCGACGGGTCCTTGCCCGAGAAGGCGCCGCCACCGTGGCGGGCCATGCCGCCGTAGGTGTCGATGATGATCTTGCGGCCGGTGAGGCCGGCGTCGCCCATCGGGCCGCCGATCTCGAAGCGGCCGGTCGGGTTCACCAGCAGCCGGTAGCCCTCGGTGTCCAGCTTGATGCCGTCCTCGACGAGCTGCGCCAGCACGTGCTCGACGACGAACTCGCGGATGTCCGGGGCGAGCAGCGAGTCCAGGTCGATGTCGGCGGCGTGCTGCGAGGACACCACGACGGTGTCCAGGCGCACGGCCTTGTCGCCGTCGTACTCGATGGTGACCTGGGTCTTGCCGTCGGGGCGCAGGTACGGGATGGTCCCGTTCTTGCGGACCTCGGAGAGCCGCTTCGAGAGGCGGTGCGCGATGTGGATCGGGAGCGGCATCAGCTCGGGCGTCTCGTCGCAGGCGTAGCCGAACATCAGGCCCTGGTCGCCGGCACCCTGCTTGTCGAGCTCGTCCTCGTCACCCTCGACGCGCTGCTCGTACGCCGTGTCCACGCCCTGGGCGATGTCGGGGGACTGGGCGCCGATGGACACCGACACGCCGCAGGAGGCGCCGTCGAAGCCCTTCTTGGACGAGTCGTAGCCGATCTCGAGGATCTTGTCGCGGACGAGCTGCGCGATCGGCGCGTACGCCTTCGTGGTCACCTCGCCCGCGATGTGGACGAGACCGGTGGTGATGAGAGTCTCCACGGCCACACGCGAGGTCGGGTCCTCGGTGAGGAGCGCGTCGAGGATCGTGTCGCTGATCTGGTCAGCGATCTTGTCGGGGTGACCCTCGGTGACGGACTCCGAGGTGAACAAGCGACGGGACACAACGCTCCCTGGGGTTGCAGCGGCTGCTGGCTGATCATTTGGCGGAACCACACCGGGGGCTGCGCCCGATCACGTTCCAGGTTGCAGTTTATCGGTCGCCACCGTTCACCGGACCACCCGTCTCGCGTTATGGGAGCCATGTGACCTGCGGCACTCCATTCTGACGCACGGATTTGCCTCCGAGAAGAGCGACGCTCAGGTGCTTCTGGAGCCGTCCTGGGGCGCGAGGTGCGCCACCACCCGGTCCCAAATCGCGTCCGCCAGAACCTCCTTCGGACCGTGGGGCACGGGGGTCTCCGTGCCATCGGAGGCCAGGACGACGGCCTCGTTCTCCTCCGAACCGAAGGTCTTGCTCTCGCCGACCTCGTTGACCACGAGTAGGTCACATCCCTTGCGGCGGAGCTTGGCCCGGCCGTTGGCGAGCACGTCGTCGGTCTCGGCGGCGAACCCGACGACGACCTGACCCTCCCGGGCCCGGTCGGCGGAGATCTCCGCGAGCACGTCGGGGTTGCGCACGAGGGCGACGGGCTCGGGGTCCTGCCCGTCCTTCTTCTTGATCTTGCCGTCGGCGTACCGGGCCGGCCGGAAGTCGGCCACCGCCGCCGCCATCACCACGGCGTCGGCTTCGGCGGCCGCCTTCAGCACCGCCTCGCGCAGCTGGAGGGCGGTCCCCACGCGTACGACGTCCACTCCGGCCGGGTCCGCGAGCGCGGTGTTGGCCGCCACGAGGGTCACCCGGGCCCCGCGCGCGGCGGCCGTGCGGGCGAGGGCGTACCCCTGCTTGCCGGAGGAGCGGTTGCCGAGGAAGCGGACGGGGTCGAGCGGCTCCCTGGTGCCGCCGGCGCTGATCACCACGTGGCGTCCGGCCAGGTCGGGACCGGCCGCACCGCGCGCCAGGACCCGGCGGCAGACCTCGTAGATCTCCTCGGGGTCGGGCAGCCGGCCCTTGCCGGTGTCCTTGCCGGTGAGCCGGCCCACGGCGGGCTCGATCACGACGGCGCCGCGGCGGCGCAGCGTGGCGACGTTCTCCTGCGTGGCGGGGTGCTCCCACATCTCGGTGTGCATCGCGGGGGCGAAGACCACGGGGCAGCGGGCGGTGAGCAGGGTGTTCGTGAGCAGGTCGTCGGCGAGCCCGTGGGCGGCCTTGGCCAGCATGTCGGCGGTGGCGGGGGCGACGACGACGAGGTCGGCGCCCTGCCCGATGCGCACGTGGGGCACCTCGTGGACGGACTCCCAGACCTCGGTGGAGGCCGGGTTCCCGGAGAGCGCGGACCAGGTGGCCTCGCCGACGAAGTTCAGGGAGGCGGCCGTGGGCACCACCCGGACGTCGTGACCCGACTCCGTCAGCCGGCGCAGCAGCTCGCAGGCCTTGTACGCGGCGATCCCGCCGCTGACCCCCAGCACGACCTTGGGCTTACCCGGCTTGTCCACCACTCGCTCCCCGTTCGGAATCGTCTACGCCACCTATGACACACCACAGGCCCGGCAGATGTTCTGCCGGGCCTGTGGTGAAGAGAATGTTCCGCGCCTTACTGGGCCGGGGCCTCGATGGCCTCGGAGGTCAGCAGGCCCGCGTTGATCTCGCGCAGCGCGATCGAAAGCGGCTTCTCGTGGACGTGGGTGTCCACCAGCGGGCCGACGTACTCAAGCAGGCCCTCGCCGAGCTGCGAGTAGTACGCGTTGATCTGACGCGCGCGCTTGGCCGCGTAGATCACGAGGCTGTACTTCGAGTCCGTGGCCTCGAGCAGCTCGTCGATCGGCGGGTTGATGATGCCCTCGGGCGCAGTGATGGAAGAGGACACGCTCTACCTTCCGAAGATGGGTGAAAGATCAAACATCAATCGACATGACATCGATCAACGATCAAACAACTTTCATCAAGGCTAGCAGCTCACGCGCCACGTCCTCGACGGAGGTGTTGACCAGGGTGGTGTCGAACTCGGACTCGGCAGCCAGTTCGATCTTGGCGGAGTCGAGCCTGCGCTCGATCACCTCGGGGGATTCGGTACCGCGGCCGGTGAGCCGGCGGACCAGTTCGTCCCAGCTGGGCGGGGCCAGGAAGACCAGCTGGGCGTCGGGCTTGGACTCGCGGACGAGCCGGGCGCCCTGGAGGTCGATCTCCAGCAGCACCGGTTCGCCGTTGTCCAGGCGTTCCAGCACCGCGCCGCGGGGTGTGCCGTAGCGGTTGCCCGCGAATTCGGCCCACTCCAGCAGCTCGCCGTTGGCGATCAGCTTGTCGAACTCGTCGTCGTTGACGAAGAAGTAGTGGACTCCGTGTCGCTCACCGGGCCGCGGCTTGCGGGTGGTGGCCGACACCGAGAGCCATACCTCGGGGTGGACCTTGCGCATATGCGCGACGACCGTGCTCTTGCCGACCCCTGAAGGGCCGGAGAGCACGGTCAGCCGCGGACGAACCTCTGCTGCCATAGAGCGATTATCCAGGTTCTCGGGACTGCCTGAGAACGCCGGGAGAACTTCGGGCGACGCCTCAGGCGCCGCTACCGCCGAACTCACGCTCCAGAGAGGCGATCTGGTTGGAACCGAGACCTCGGACACGCCGGGACTCGGAGATGCCGAGGCGCTCCATGATCTGCTTGGCGCGGACCTTGCCCACGCCGGGCAGCGACTCCAGAAGGGCGGAGACCTTCATCTTGCCGATGACGTCGTTCTCCTGGCCCGTCTTGATGACGTCATGGAGGGAGGCGCCGGAATGCTTGAGTCGATTCTTCACCTCGGCCCGCTCCCGGCGAGCCGCGGCGGCCTTTTCGAGCGCTGCTGCGCGCTGTTCAGGGGTAAGGGGCGGAAGAGCCACGCCTACGTCACCTCGGATGTCGAACTGTCGGATACGGACCGGCGAGGAGCACCAGGGCACCACGCCGGGAAAGCTCCCGAACAGCGCAGGAAATCGTTCGCTGCTCGTTCACTCTGGTCGGAGACTAGCGGCCATGGCCGCTCCAGTCAGCGAGAACGGACGAAAAGTCCTGGTCAGCCTCCACTGAACCGTACATCACGGACAAAGTACCCCGGTTTTGTCCGGGGAAAGACGTTCGAATTTCGTCAGGCCGTGCCATGTGTCCGTGCCGAGGTGTTCGCGGGCGTGGCCCCGGAGGAGGATTACGCCGCGACGGCCGCGCGGATCTCGTCCGCGAACCGGCGGGACGCGTCGCGCAGGGCGTTGACGTCCGGGCCGTGCTTCAGGACGCCCCGCGACACGTTCGGGACGACGTTGCCGACCGCCTTGCCGAAGACCGCCGGGAGGTCCGCCGCCGTCGCGCCCTGCGCGCCGATGCCGGGAGCCAGCAGCGGCCCGTTGATGTCCAGGTCGAAGGAGGACAGGTCGCCCAGCGTCGCCCCGACCACGGCCCCGAAGGAGCCCATCGGCGCGGCCCCCTCGTTCTCCGCGGCCAGGTGTGCCAGCATCGTCGCCCCGATGGTCCGGCCGTCCTCGCGGACCGCCCGCTGGACCTCCGCGCCCTCGGGGTTGGAGGTGAGCGCCAGGACGAACAGGCCCGCGCCGGACTCCCGCGCCAGCTCCACGGCCGGCTTCAGCGAGCCGTAGCCGAGGTACGGGGACACCGTCAGCGCGTCCGAGAACAGCGGGGACGCCGGGTCCAGGAAGGCCGAGGCGTACGCGGCCATGGTGGAGCCGATGTCGCCCCGCTTGGCGTCCATCAGCACCAGCGTGCCCGCCGCCCGCGCGTCGGCCACGGTCCGCTCCAGCACCGCCACGCCGCGCGAGCCGAAGCGCTCGAAGAAGGCCGCCTGCGGCTTGAAGACCGCCACCTCGTCGGCCAGGGCCTCCACGACGGTGCGGGAGAACCGCTCCAGGCCCGCGATGTCGTCGTCCAGGCCCCAGGAGGCCAGCAGGGCGGCGTGCGGATCGATGCCCACGCACAGGGGGCCCCGCGCGTCCATGGCGGCGCGCAGACGGGTACCGAAGGGGGTCACAGGGCTCACAGCGCGGCCTTTCGGGTCTCGGCGCCCACCGCTTCGGCGAGGGTCGCGTAGGGGCTGGCGGCCAGGCGCGCGGCCAGGCCCTTGTGGATGGCGCGGGCGTAGAACGGGCCCTCGTAGATGAAGGCGCTGTAGCCCTGGATCAGGGTGGCGCCCGCGAGGATGCGCTGCCAGGCGTCCTCGGCGTTCTCGATGCCGCCGACGCCCACCAGGACCATCCGGTCCCCCACGCGCGCGTACAGGCGGCGCAGGACCTCCAGGGAGCGTTCCTTGACGGGCGCGCCGGAGAGCCCGCCGGTCTCCTTGACCAGGGCGGGGTCGGACTTCAGGCCCAGGCCCTCGCGCGCGATGGTGGTGTTGGTGGCGATGATGCCGTCCAGGCCCAGCTCCAGGGCGAGGTCCGCGACGGCGTCGACGTCCTCGTCGGCGAGGTCGGGGGCGATCTTGACGAGCAGCGGCACCCGGCGGCCGGTCACCGCGCGGTCGGCGGCCTCGCGCACGGCGGTCAGCAGCGGGCGCAGCGACTCGGTGGCCTGGAGGTTGCGCAGGCCGGGGGTGTTCGGCGAGGAGACGTTGACGACGAGGTAGTCGGCGTGCCGGGCCAGGCGCTCGGTGGAGAGCACGTAGTCGGCGGCGGCCTCCTCCTCGGGCACCACCTTGGTCTTGCCGATGTTGACGCCGACGACCGTCCGGAAGACGGGGTTGCGGGCGGCGAGCCGCTCGGCGACGGCCTCGGAGCCCTCGTTGTTGAAGCCCATGCGGTTGATCAGGGCGCGGTCGGGGACGAGGCGGAAGAGCCGCTTCTTGGGGTTGCCGGGCTGCGCCTGTCCGGTGACCGTGCCGATCTCGACGTGGTCGAAGCCGAGCATGGACATGCCGTCGATGGCGACGGCGTTCTTGTCGAAGCCGGCCGCGAGCCCGAAGGGGCCGTGCATCCGCAGGCCGAGGGCCTCGGTGCGCAGCCCCTCGTACCGGGGCGCGAGGGCCGCCGCGACGAAGGTGCGCAGCACGGGGGTGCGGGCGGCGAGGCGGATCCAGCGGAAGGCCGTGTAGTGGGCCTGCTCCGGGTCCATCCGCTTGAAGACGAGGTTGAAGAAGAGTTTGTACACGGTGCCTGAGGATCCCTCTGCGCTCATGAGGAAGGGGACACCCGGCGCGCGGTCGGCGCGCCGGGGTCCCCCTCCTTCGTACGGGCCTGTCGTCAGTCGCGGGCGGCGGTCAGGTGCTCCGCGTGCTCCTGGAGGGAGCGGACGCCCACGTCACCGCGGTTGAGCGCGTCGATGCCCTGGACGGCGGCGGCGAGCGCCTGGACCGTGGTCAGGCACGGGACGCTGCGCGCCACGGCCGCCGTGCGGATCTCGTAGCCGTCGAGGCGGCCGCCGGTCCCGTACGGGGTGTTGACGATCAGGTCGACCTGGCCGTCGTGGATGAGCTGGACGATGGTCTTCTCGCCGGCGGGGCCCTCGCCCTCGCTGAGCTTGCGCACCACGGTGGCGTTGATGCCGTTGCGGCGCAGCACCTCGGCGGTGCCCGAGGTGGCGAGGAGTTCGAAGCCGTGGGCGACGAGCTCGCGCGCCGGGAAGATCATCGAACGCTTGTCGCGGTTGGCGACGGAGATGAAGGCGCGGCCCTTGGTGGGCAGCGGGCCGTAGGCGCCCGCCTGCGACTTGGCGTAGGCCGTGCCGAAGACGGAGTCGATGCCCATGACCTCGCCGGTGGAGCGCATCTCCGGGCCGAGGACGGTGTCCACGCCGCGACCGTGGATGTCGCGGAAGCGCGACCACGGCATGACGGCCTCCTTGACGGAGATCGGCGCGTCGAGCGGCAGGGTGCCGCCGTCGCCGGTCTTCGGGAGCATGCCCTCCTCGCGCAGCTCGGCGATGGTGGCGCCGAGGGAGAGGCGGGCGGCGGCCTTCGCGAGCGGGACGGCGGTCGCCTTCGAGGTGAAGGGGACGGTCCGGGAGGCGCGCGGGTTGGCCTCCAGGACGTAGAGGATGTCACCCGCCATCGCGAACTGGATGTTGATCAGGCCGCGGACACCGACGCCCTTGGCGATGGCCTCGGTGGAGGCGCGCAGCCGCTTGATGTCGTAGCCGCCGAGGGTGATCGGGGGCAGGGCGCAGGCGGAGTCGCCGGAGTGGATGCCGGCTTCCTCGATGTGCTCCATGACGCCGCCGAGGTAGAGCTCGTGGCCGTCGTAGAGGGCGTCCACGTCGATCTCGATCGCGTCGTCGAGGAAGCGGTCGACCAGCACGGGGCGGGTCGGGGAGATCTCGGTGGACTCCGCGATGTACGACTCCAGGCGGGTCTCGTCGTAGACGATCTCCATGCCGCGGCCGCCGAGCACGTAGGACGGGCGCACGAGGACCGGGTAGCCGATCTCGTCCGCGATCGCCTTCGCGCCCGCGAAGGTGGTGGCGGTGCCGTGCTTGGGGGCGGGCAGGCCCGCCTCGGCCAGGACCTGGCCGAAGGCGCCGCGGTCCTCGGCGGCGTGAATGGCCTCCGGCGGGGTGCCGACGACGGGGACGCCGTTGTCCTTGAGGGCCTGGGCGAGGCCGAGGGGGGTCTGGCCGCCGAGCTGGACGACGACGCCGGCGATGGGGCCGGCCAGCGACTCGGCGTGGACGATCTCCAGCACGTCCTCGAGCGTCAGCGGCTCGAAGTACAGGCGGTCGGAGGTGTCGTAGTCCGTCGAGACGGTCTCGGGGTTGCAGTTGACCATCACGGTCTCGTAGCCGGCGTCGCTGAGGGCGAAGGAGGCGTGGACGCAGGAGTAGTCGAACTCGATGCCCTGGCCGATGCGGTTCGGGCCGGAGCCCAGGATGATCACCGCGGGCTTGGTGCGCGGCGCGACCTCGGACTCCTCGTCGTAGGACGAGTAGAAGTACGGGGTCTTCGCGGCGAACTCGGCGGCGCAGGTGTCGACCGTCTTGTAGACCGGGCGGACGCCGAGCGCGTGGCGGACCTCGCGGACGACGTCCTCGCGCAGCCCGCGGATCTCGGCGATCTGGGCGTCGGAGAAGCCGTGGCGCTTGGCCTCGGCGAGCAGCTCGGGGTGGAGCTTCTCGGCGGCGGCCAGCTCGTCGGCGATCTCCTTGATCAGGAAGAGCTGGTCGACGAACCAGGGGTCGATCTTCGTGGACTCGAAGACCTCTTCCTGGGTGGCGCCGGCGCGGATGGCCTGCATGACGGTGTTGATCCGGCCGTCGGTGGGGCGCACGGCGGCGGCGAGGAGCTCGTCCTTGTCGCCGACGGGGCCGACGAAGGTGAACTGCGAGCCCTTCTTCTCCAGGGAGCGCAGGGCCTTCTGAAGCGCCTCGGTGAAGTTGCGGCCGATCGCCATGGCCTCGCCCACCGACTTCATGGTGGTGGTGAGGGTGGAGTCGGCGAGCGGGAACTTCTCGAAGGCGAAGCGCGGGGCCTTGACGACGACGTAGTCGAGGGTCGGCTCGAAGGAGGCCGGGGTCTTCTCGGTGATGTCGTTGGGGACCTCGTCGAGCGTGTAGCCGATGGCCAGCTTGGCGGCGATCTTGGCGATCGGGAAGCCGGTGGCCTTCGACGCGAGCGCCGAGGAGCGCGAGACGCGCGGGTTCATCTCGATGACGATGACGCGGCCGTCGACCGGGTCGATCGCGAACTGGATGTTGCAGCCGCCGGTGTCGACGCCGACCTCGCGGATGATCGCGATGCCGATGTCGCGCAGCCGCTGGTACTCGCGGTCGGTCAGCGTCATCGCCGGGGCGACGGTGATGGAGTCGCCGGTGTGGACGCCCATCGGGTCGAAGTTCTCGATGGAGCAGACGACGACCACGTTGTCCTTGGTGTCGCGCATCAGCTCCAGCTCGTACTCCTTCCAGCCGAGGATGGACTCCTCCAGGAGCACCTCGGTGGTCGGGGAGAGCGTGAGGCCCTGGCCGGCGATGCGGCGCAGCTCGTCCTCGTCGTGGGCGAAGCCGGAGCCGGCGCCGCCCATGGTGAAGGAGGGGCGCACGACGACGGGGTAGCCGCCGAGGGTGTCGACGCCGGCGATGACGTCGTCCATCGTGTGGCAGATCACCGAGCGGGCGGACTCGCCGTAGCCGATCTTGGCCTTGACGGCCTCGACGACGCCCTTGAAGAGGTCGCGGTCCTCGCCCTTGTTGATGGCCTCGACGTTGGCGCCGATGAGCTCGACGCCGTACTTGTCCAGCACACCCTGCTCGTGCATGGAGATCGCGGTGTTGAGCGCGGTCTGGCCGCCGAGGGTCGGGAGCAGCGCGTCGGGGCGCTCCTTCGCGATGATCTTCTCGACGAACTCGGGGGTGATCGGCTCGACGTACGTGGCGTCGGCGATCTCCGGGTCGGTCATGATCGTCGCGGGGTTGGAGTTCACCAGGATGACCCGCAGGCCCTCGGCCTTGAGGATGCGGCAGGCCTGGGTGCCGGAGTAGTCGAACTCGGCGGCCTGGCCGATGACGATCGGGCCGGAGCCGATGACCAGGACGGACTGGATATCGGTGCGCTTAGGCACGCTCGGCCTCCATCAGGCTAACGAAGCGGTCGAAGAGGTACGCGGCGTCGTGCGGGCCGGCTGCCGCTTCGGGGTGGTACTGGACGGAGAAGGCCGGCTGGTCGAGCAGCTGGAGGCCTTCCACGACGTTGTCGTTCAGGCATACGTGCGAGACCTCGGCGCGGCCGTAGGCGGTCTCGGAGACCTTGTCGAGGGGCGCGTCGACGGCGAAGCCGTGGTTGTGCGCCGTGATCTCGACCTTGCCGGTGGTGCGGTCCTGGACCGGCTGGTTGATGCCGCGGTGGCCGTACTTCAGCTTGTAGGTGCCGAAGCCCAGCGAGCGACCGAGGATCTGGTTGCCGAAGCAGATGCCGAAGAGCGGGGTCTTGCGGGCGAGGACGCCCTGCATGACGGAGACCGCGTGGTCGGCGGTGGCCGGGTCGCCCGGGCCGTTGGAGAAGAAGACGCCGTCCGGGGCGACCGCGTAGATGTCCTCGACGGTCGAGGTGGCGGGCAGGACGTGCACCTCGATGCCGCGCTCGGCCATCCGGTGCGGGGTCATGCCCTTGATGCCGAGGTCGACGGCGGCCACGGTGAACTTCTTTTCACCGATGGCGGGGACGACGTAGGCCTCCTTGGTGGCGACCTCCGCGGAGAGGTTCGCACCCTTCATCTGGGGGGCTTCCAGGACGCGCGCCAGCAGCGCGGCGTCGTCGGCGACCGCGTCGCCGGAGAAGATGCCGACGCGCATGGCGCCGCGCTCGCGCAGGTGGCGGGTCAGGGCGCGGGTGTCGACGCCGGAGATCCCGACGACGCCCTGCTCGACCAGCTCCTCGTCCAGCGAGCGCCGCGAGCGCCAGTTGGAGGGGACGCGGGCGGGGTCGCGGACCACGTAGCCGGACACCCAGATGCGGGAGGACTCCGGGTCCTCGTCGTTGACGCCGGTGTTGCCGACGTGCGGGGCGGTCATCACGACGACCTGCCGGTGGTACGACGGGTCGGTGAGGGTCTCCTGGTAGCCGGTCATGCCGGTGGAGAACACGGCCTCGCCGAAGGTCTCCCCCACAGCGCCGTAGGCGCGGCCGCGGAAGATCCGACCGTCCTCCAGGACGAGTACGGCGGGAGCTTTGGCTGCTCCCCTGGTGGAGGTCGTCATCGTTCGGCGCCTTCCGTCGTGATGGATGGGTTCATGAGGTTGATCGCTTCGACCCAGGCGGCGTGTTCGGCCGCGCGGTCGGAGCGGAATCCGGAGTCGATCAGCTTGTCGCCGTGCGCCCAGGTGACGACGAGGAGACCGCCCTCGGTGAGTACCTTGCCCGCGATTCCCTTGTCGAGGCGGGCGCCGCGCAGCTGCGCGGCCGGTACGAAGAAGTCGGTGGCACCCGGACGGACCACGTCGAGGCCCGCGTCGGTGAGCGTGAGCTCGACCCGGCTGCGCACCCCCAGACCGTGGGCGACGATCCGGTCGAGCCACTGCCCGGCGGTGGTGGACCCGTGGTACCGGCCGGTCAGGGCCAGCCGGTGCTCGGGGAGACCGCCGGGGGCGGCGGGGAGCTCCGGCAGATCGCTCTGCAGGGCCCCGCGCCATTTCCAGCCCTGCCGCATCAGCCAGTACACGAACGCGATGAAGACGAGCAGACCGATCACCCACGCGATGCGGGCGCCCCAGTCCGTCACCTCCGCCGACTGTCGTTCGGCGGCCTCGGCGGCCAGTTGGATTACTGCAGGTGTCACGCCAGTTTCCCGTCCACGACCGTTGCCCGGCCCCGCAGGAAGGTGTGAGTGACGCGCCCCGGCAGCTCACGGCCCTCGTAAGGCGTGTTGCGGCTGCGGGAGGCGAAGTGTGCGGGGTCCACAGCACCACGGTACGAGGTATCGACCAGCGTCAGGTTGGCGGGTTCGCCTGCCGAGACGGGACGGCCGTGGCCGGAGAGCCCGCCGATGCGCGCCGGCGCGGCGGACATCCGGTCGGCGACGCCCGCCCAGTCGAGCAGGCCCGTCTCCACCATCGTCTGCTGGACGACGGAGAGGGCGGTCTCCAGGCCGACCATGCCCATGGCCGCGGCGGCCCACTCGCAGTCCTTGTCCTCGTGCGGGTGCGGGGCGTGGTCGGTGGCGACGATGTCGATCGTGCCGTCGGCGAGCGCCTCGCGCAGGGCCATCACGTCGCGCTCGGTGCGCAGCGGCGGGTTGACCTTGTAGACCGGGTTGTACGAGCGGACGAGCTCGTCGGTGAGGAGCAGGTGGTGCGGGGTGACCTCGGCGGTGACGTCGATGCCGCGGGACTTGGCCCAGCGGACGATCTCGACGGAGCCGGCGGTGGAGAGGTGGCAGATGTGCACCCGGGAACCGACGTGCTCGGCGAGCAGGACGTCGCGGGCGATGATCGACTCCTCGGCGACGGCGGGCCAGCCGCCGAGGCCGAGCTCGGCGGAGACGACGCCCTCGTTCATCTGGGCGCCCTCGGTGAGGCGGGGCTCCTGGGCGTGCTGGGCGACGACGCCGCCGAAGGCCTTCACGTACTCCAGGGCGCGGCGCATGATCACGGCGTCGTCCACGCACTTGCCGTCGTCGGAGAAGACGGTGACGCGGGCGGCGGACTCGTGCATGGCGCCCAGCTCGGAGAGCTTCTTGCCCTCCAGGCCTACCGTGACGGCGCCGATGGGCTGCACGTCGCAGTACCCGGACTCCTTGCCCAGGCGCCAGACCTGCTCGACGACGCCGGCGGTGTCGGCGACCGGGAAGGTGTTGGCCATGGCGAAGACGGCGGTGTAGCCGCCGGAGGCGGCGGCGCGGGTGCCGGTCAGGACGGTCTCGGAGTCCTCGCGGCCGGGCTCGCGCAGGTGCGTGTGCAGGTCGACGAGGCCCGGGAGCAGGGTCTGGCCCTCCGCCTCGATGACGGTCGCGCCCTCGGCGGACAGGCCGCTGCCGACCTCCGCGATGGTCTCGCCGTCGATCAGGACGTCCTGCGCCTCGCCACCGAGCACCTTCGCGCCACGAATAAGGATCTTGCTCATCTTTACTTGGTCTCCTCGGTGCGCGGGGCGGCGGTGGTGGTGACGGCGGGCTCGGATCCGCCGAGCAGCAGGTACAGGACGGCCATGCGGATGGAGACGCCGTTGGCGACCTGCTCGACGACCGTGCAGCGGTCGGAGTCGGCGACCTCGGCGGTGATCTCCATGCCGCGGACCATCGGGCCGGGGTGCATCACGATGGCGTCCTCGGGCATCCGCGCCATCCGGGCGGCGTCCAGGCCGTAGCGGCGCGAGTACTCGCGCTCGGTCGGGAAGAAGGCGGCGTTCATCCGCTCGCGCTGCACACGCAGCATCATGACCGCGTCGGACTTCGGCAGCACCTCGTCGAGGCTGTACGAGATCTCGCAGGGCCAGGTCTCGACGCCGACGGGCACCAGGGTGGGCGGGGCCACCAGGGTGACCTCCGCGCCGAGGGTGTGCAGCAGGTCCACGTTGGAACGGGCCACGCGGCTGTGCAGGACGTCGCCGACGAGGGTGATCCGGCGGCCGTCGAGGCCCTTGCCGAGGCCGGCGTCCCGGCCGACCAGGCGGCGGCGCATGGTGAAGGCGTCGAGCAGGGCCTGGGTGGGGTGCTGGTGGGTGCCGTCGCCCGCGTTGATGACGGGGGCGTCGATCCAGCCGGAGTTGGCGAGGCGGTAGGGCGCGCCGGACGCGTGGTGGCGGATGACGACCGCGTCGACGCCCATGGCCTCCAGGGTCTGGGCCGTGTCCTTGAGGGACTCGCCCTTCGAGACGCTGGAGCCCTTGGCCGCGAAGTTGATCACGTCGGCGGACAGGCGCTTCTCGGCGGCTTCGAAGGAGATCCGGGTGCGGGTGGAGTCCTCGAAGAAGAGGTTGCAGATGGTGCGGCCGCGGAGGGTGGGCAGCTTCTTTATCGGCCGGTCCGCGACGCGGGCCATCTCCTCGGCGGTGTCGAGGATGAGGACGGCGTCGTCGCGCGTGAGGTCGGCGGCCGAGATGAGGTGGCGCTTCATCCGGTTACTCCGTAAGTCGGGAGGGCAGGCGGGAGGACTGGCTGGATGCGGGCAGGGCAGGCCGCGGCGCGGACCCCGCGAGGGGTCCGGCACCCGGAAGGGCTACTGCCCGGAGGCCTGGTCGGTCCGCTGGCCGAGCAGCACGGCGTCGCGGCCGTCCTCCTCCTGGAGCTGGACCTTGACGGTCTCCCGCAGCGACGTGGGGAGGTTCTTGCCGACGTAGTCGGCGCGGATCGGGAGTTCCCGGTGGCCCCGGTCGACGAGGACCGCGAGCTGTACGGCGCGGGGCCGGCCGATGTCGCCGAGGGCGTCGAGGGCGGCGCGGATGGTGCGGCCGGAGAAGAGCACGTCGTCGACGAGGATCACGAGACGGCCGTCGACGCCGTCGCCGGGGATCTCCGTGCGGCCGATCGCCCGGGCGGGCTTCAGGCGCAGGTCGTCGCGGTACATGGTGATGTCGAGGGAGCCCACCGGGATCTTCGAGCCGGTGATCTCTTCGAGCTTGGCCGCCAGCCGGTCGGCGAGGAACACGCCGCGGGTGGGAATGCCGAGGAGCACCACGTCGTCGGCGCCCTTGGCGCGTTCGACGATCTCGTGGGCGATGCGGGTCAGGACCCGGGCGATGTCCTGCGCCTCCAGCACGGGGCGCATGGGTTCGCCGGCGTTCCGACTGCCGTCTTCAGAAATCTGAGAAGTCTGGCTGTCCATGAAAAGGACCTCCTTCTCCGCCTCACGGGACGGACCTTAAAGGACGTCTTGCGTACGCCGTCCACGGTACCAGGACCCCGCGCCCGGCTCGGCACGCGGGGTCCCGCGGAGCCCTCGTAAGTGGGCGTCGAAGACCATTCGGCTTGACGCATCCACGTAACGCTGCGTAACCTCACAGTGAGTTACCAGCCGCGCGACGGCCCCGCATGTCATCCATGCAGCCGTCGTCCATGTCGTCACAGCGTCACAGCGTCCGGGAGCGTTATGTCCAGCGAATACGCCAAACAGCTCGGGGCCAAGCTCCGCGCCATCCGCACCCAGCAGGGCCTTTCCCTCCACGGTGTCGAGGAGAAGTCCCAGGGCCGGTGGAAGGCCGTGGTGGTCGGCTCCTACGAGCGCGGGGACCGCGCCGTGACCGTCCAGCGCCTCGCCGAGCTGGCGGACTTCTACGGGGTTCCGGTGCAGGAACTGCTGCCGGGTACGACCCCCGGCGGAGCGGCCGAGCCGCCGCCGAAGCTGCGCCTCGACCTGGAGCGCCTGGCGGGCGTCCCCGCCGAGAAGGCCGGCCCGCTCCAGCGCTACGCCGCGACCATCCAGAGCCAGCGCGGCGACTACAACGGCAAGGTGCTGTCGATCCGCCAGGACGACCTGCGCACCCTGGCCGTCATCTACGACCAGTCCCCCTCGGTCCTGACCGAGCAGCTGATCAGCTGGGGCGTCCTCGACGCCGACGCGCGGCGCGCGGTGGCCCACGAGGACATCTAGCCCTGAAGCCCGGATATCGGGCCCAGGCCAGCAGAAACGTTTACCGGCGGGTGCCGGGACCTCTCCGGGTCCCGGCACCCGCCGGTTTTCGTTCCCGCCCATACGGAAGGGCCCGCAACGCGTACGTTGCGGGCCCTTCCGTATGGCGCGTGCCTGGTGTCAGCTCTCGCTGCGACGCAGGTTCGGCTTCAGGTCCTTGAACCGGCCGAGGAGGCCGTTCACGAACGACGGCGAGTCGTCCGTCGAGAACTCCTTGGCCAGCTGGACGGCCTCGTCGATCGCCACGGCGTCCGGGGTCTCGTCGACCCAGATCAGCTCGTAGGCACCCAGCCGCAGGATGTTGCGGTCGGCGACCGGCATGCGGTCGAGCTCCCAGTCCACGGCGTAGGTGACGATCAGGTCGTCGATGCGCTTCACCTTGTCGGCGTAGCCCTCGACGAGGTCCATCGTGAAGGCGTTGACCGGCGGCTGCCGGTCGTCCGACCTCGCGTGGCGGATCCAGTCCGCGAGGACCTCGCGCACGGGGACCCCGCGCTGGTCGGCCTCGAAGAGGATCTGGAAGGCGCGCTTGCGCGCGTTGCTCCGGGCGGCCACGGTTAGCTGTTCACCCGGCCGAGGTAGTCGCTGGTGCGGGTGTCGACCTTGATCTTCTCGCCGGTGGTGACGAAGAGCGGGACCTGGATCTCGTGGCCCGTCTCCAGACGCGCCGGCTTGGTGCCGCCGGTGGAGCGGTCGCCCTGGACGCCCGGGTCGGTGTGCTCGATGACCAGCTCGACGGCGGCCGGGAGCTCGACGTAGAGCACCTCGCCCTCGTGCTGGGCCACGGAGGCGGTGAAGCCCTCGATGAGGAAGTTGGCGGCGTCGCCGACAGCCTTGCGGTCGACCATCAGCTGGTCGTAGGTGCTCATGTCCATGAAGACGAAGTACTCGCCGTCCATGTACGAGAACTGCATGTCACGGCGGTCGATGGTGGCCGTCTCGACCTTCACACCGGCGTTGAAGGTCTTGTCGACGACCTTGCCCGAGAGCACGTTCTTGAGCTTGGTACGCACGAAGGCCGGGCCCTTGCCGGGCTTGACGTGCTGGAACTCGACGACGGACCAGAGCTGGCCCCCGTCGAGCTTCAGCACCATGCCGTTCTTGAGGTCGTTCGTGGAAGCCACGGTTGCGGAATCTCCTGCACTGGAAGACCTTGGGTGCGCGCACGGCCCGGCCACGCGGGCTAGAGCGCGAGCAGCTCCTTGGTCGTAATGGTGAGTAGCTCTGGACCGCCGTCCGCCTCGGGGCGTACGACGAGCGTGTCATCGATCCGGACACCTCCCCGGCCCGGGAGGTGAACCCCCGGTTCGACGGTGACCGGCACGCAAGCGTCCAGTTTACCCATTGCCGTAGGTGCAAGCTGCGGGTCCTCGTCGATTTCGAGGCCCACACCGTGTCCCATCGACGCCGCGAGGGCTTCGCCGTGCCCCGCGGAGTCCAGTACGGACCGTGCCGCGTGGTCGACGTGGCGGTACGCAGCGCCCGGGACGAGCGATTCCCGGCCGGCCCGCTGGGCGGCGAAGACGAGGTCGTACAGCTCGATCTGCCAGTCGGCGGGAGTGGTGCCGATCACGAAGGTCCGGCCGATCTCGCACCGGTAGCCCCGGTAGTTCGCGCCCAGGCAGACGGTGAGGAAGTCGCCCTCCTCCACCCGCCGGTCGGAGGGCCGGTGCCGCGAGCGGCCCGAGTGCGGGCCGGTGCCGACGGAGGTCGGGAAGGCCGGACCGTCGGCGCCGTGGTCCACGAGCCGGCGTTCCAGCTCCAGGGCGAGGTGGCGTTCGGTACGGCCGACGAGGATCGACTCCAGCAGCTCTCCGAGGGCCTGGTCGGCGATCTCGGCGGCGATCCGCAGGCAGGCGATCTCCTCCTCGTCCTTGACGAGGCGCTGCTGTTCCACGGCGGCTCCCAGGTCGGCCAGGCGCAGCCGGGGCGCGACCGAGCGCAGGGCCCGGTGGCGGCCGACGGTGAGGTGGTGTTCCTCGACGGCGAGGGACTCGGCCCGTGCGGCGGCGGCCAGGTCCGCCGCGGCCACGGCCGGGTCCGCGCCGGGATTGGGCAGGACGGCGAGGCGCAGCCCCTCGTCGAGCCGCCCCTCGTCCGCCTCGCCGGTGGGTGCGGCGGCGCAGAACAGCACGTCTTCGGCGGGCCCGACCAGCAGGACGGCGCCCAGCGGGGACGCCCCGGACAGGTAGCGGACGTTCGCCGGACGCGTGATCAGTGCGGCGGAGTTGCCCGCGGCGGCACAGCGGTCGCGGAGCAGGGCCCTGCGGGCCGCGTACACGTCTGACATGTATTCGAGCGTACGAGCGCCCCGCGCATCCGGCCCGGCGAGCGCGTCCGGACGGGGCCTACCAGCCCTGGGGGCTCGCCGAGGCCCGCGCCAGGGCCTCGTCCAGGGCCCGGGCCGTGCCTTCCACGTCCAGGTGGGAGTTGTCGATGATCGGCAGCCCGGAGCCGTACCAGCCGGCCATCCGGCCGTGGATCCGGGCCACTTCCTCGTCGGACAGGCGCCGGTTCCCGGAGCGGGCGGCATTGCGGTCCAGGACGATCTCCAGACCGGGCAGCAGCACGACCGGCAGCAGTCCGGGCCCCACGTGCCGCTTCCAGCCCCCCAGCCCCACCACGGGCCGGTCGGGGAAGACGGCGTCGTCGAGGATGCAGGAGATGCCGTTGGCCAGGAAGTTGCGGGCGGCGAAGCCGCAGGTGCGGCGGGCGAGGCGGTACTGGGCCTCGGAGTGTTCGTTCCAGCCGGCCTGCGGGTCCGCGAAGCCCGAGCAGACCCACTCGCGGACGTCGTCCAGGCTGATGTGCGCGGTCGGTACCGGGCGGGTCGCCGCCCAGTGCCGGGCCACGGTGGTCTTGCCCGCCCCCGCCGGGCCGATGAGCAGCACGGCGAGGGTGGCGCCGCCGGTGCCGGGCGCGGGGGGCACGGGCGGGGCCGCCACGGCGGGAGGCAGCGGAATGTGCCCCGTGGCCTCGGGCACCGGGGCCACGGGGCCCGTGGGGACCACCGGCCAGCCCGGCGCGGGGGGTATCGGCGGCGGCGGGGGCGCCGCCGGGTGCTGACCCTGCGGCGGACCCCAGTCCCCCACTCCGTGCTGCATCCGCGCCACTCCGTCTCGTTCAGGCGACTGATGCGAGAACGTTATCTCAGGCCGTGACCTCTTCCGCCAGCGCGCGCAGCGCCAGCCGGTAGGAGCCCAGGCCGAAGCCCGCCACGGTACCGGTCGCCACGGCCGCGATGACGGACGTGTGCCGGAACTCCTCGCGGGCGTACGGGTTGGAGATGTGCACCTCGATCAGCGGCGCGGTGCGCTGCGCCGCAGCGTCCCGCATGGCGTACGAGTAGTGCGTGAAGGCGCCCGGGTTGATCACGACCGGGATCCTGCCGTCGGCGGCCTCGTGCAGCCAGCGCACGAGCTCGCCCTCGTCGTTGGTCTCGCGGACCTCCACGTCGAATCCGAGCTCCGCGCCCAGGGTGCGGCAGCTCTCGACGAGACCGGCGTACGAGGTGGCCCCGTAGACGTCCGGCTCGCGGGAGCCGAGGCGGCCCAGGTTCGGGCCGTTGAGCACGAGCACCCTGCGGCTCACGCCGACACCTCGCCGTACGCGGCGATCAGGTGCGCCGGGTCGGGGCCCTCCAGGACGGTGGGCTTGCCCAGGCCGTCCAGGACGATGAAGCGCAGCAGGTTGCCGCGGGACTTCTTGTCGACCTGCATGGTCTGGAGCAGCTTGGGCCACTGGTCCCCGCGGTAGGTCAGCGGCAGGCCGACCGCGGCGAGGATCTCCCGGTGCCGGTCGGCCGTCGCGTCGTCGAGGCGGCCCGCGAGGCGGCCGAGCTCGGCGGCGAAGACCATGCCGACGGACACGGCGGCGCCGTGGCGCCACTTGTAGCGCTCGTTCTTCTCGATGGCGTGCGCGAGGGTGTGGCCGTAGTTGAGGATCTCGCGGAGTCCGGACTCCTTGAGGTCGCTGGAGACCACGTCGGCCTTGACCTGGATCGAGCGGCAGATCAGCTCGGCCGTGTGCGGGCCGTCCGGGGTGCGGGCGGCCGCCGGGTCCGCCTCGATCAGGTCGAGGATCACCGGGTCGGAGATGAACCCGGCCTTGATGATCTCGGCGAGGCCGCTGACGTAGTCGTTGACCGGCAGCGAGTCCAGCGCGGCCAGGTCGCACAGGACTCCGGCCGGCGGGTGGAAGGAGCCCACCAGGTTCTTGCCCTCGGCGGTGTTGATGCCGGTCTTGCCGCCGACCGCCGCGTCCACCATCGCGAGGACGGTGGTCGGTACGGCGATCCAGCGCACGCCGCGCAGCCAGGTGGCGGCGACGAAGCCCGCGAGGTCGGTGGTGGCCCCGCCGCCCACGCCGACGATCACGTCGGTGCGGGTGAAGCCGGACTGGCCGAGCGCCTTCCAGCAGTACGCCGCCACCTCGACGGTCTTGGCCTCCTCGGCGTTGGGCACCTGGATGGCGACGGCCTCGTAGCCCTGCGCCGCCAGGTCGTCCCGCAGCGCCTCACCGGTCGAGGCGAGCGCCTCGGGGTGGATCACCGCGACCCGCTGGGCCTTCGTACCGATCAGGCCGCCCAGCTCGCCGAGCAGCTGCCGGCCGACCAGCACGTCGTACGCGTCGTGTCCGGCGCTGGCGCCGACGTTGATCCGCGTCACCTGGTCTGTCATACGTCCTTCAACTCCAGAGCGTCGAGGACCGCCTGGGCGACCTCTTCGGGGGTGCGGTCGTCGGTGGCCACCACGACGCGCGCGACTTCGGTGTACAGGTGGCGCCGGGCCTCCATCAGCTCGCGCCACTGGCGGCGCGGGTTGACGGCGAGCAGCGGGCGCGCGGCGCCGAGGCCGACGCGGCGCACGGCCTCTTCGACGTCCATCGACAGGTAGGCGACGGGCAGCCCCGCGAGCAGGGCGCGGGTGCCCTCGTCGAGGACGGCGCCGCCGCCGAGGGCGAGGACCCCGGTGTGCCCGGCGACGGCGTCCGCGACGGCCCGCCGCTCCAGCTCGCGGAAGTACGGCTCGCCCTCGTCGACGAACAGGTCGGAGATCTCCCGGCCCGTGGCGGCGACGATGTCGGCGTCGGTGTCCCGGTAGGGGACGCCGAGCCGTTCGGCCAGCAGACCCCCCACCGTGGACTTGCCGGACCCCATGGGTCCGACGAGGACGACCAGTGGTCCGGTGGCCGTCACCGGATCTGCAGGTTGTCGAGGTAGGACTGCACGTTGCGGCGGGTCTCGGGGACGGAGTCGCCGCCGAACTTCTCGACGAGGGCATCGGCCAGGACCAGCGCCACCATCGCCTCGGCGACGATGCCCGCGGCGGGCACCGCGCACACGTCGGAGCGCTGGTGGTGCGCCACGGTCGCCTCGCCGGTGGCGACGTCGACGGTCGCCAGGGCGCGCGGGACGGTGGCGATGGGCTTCATGGCGGCGCGGACGCGCAGCAGCTCGCCGGTGGTCAGACCGCCCTCGGTGCCGCCGGAGCGGCCGGAGGTCCGCTTGAGTCCCTCGGGGGTGGAGACGATCTCGTCGTGGGCCTGGGAGCCGGGCACCCGGGCCAGCTCGAAGCCGTCGCCGACCTCGACGCCCTTGATGGCCTGGATGCCCATGAGCGCGGCCGCGAGGCGGGCGTCGAGCCGGCGGTCCCAGTGGACGTGGGAGCCGAGGCCGACGGGGACCCCGTACGCGAGGACCTCGACGACGCCGCCGAGGGTGTCGCCGTCCTTGTGGGCCTGGTCGATCTCCGCGACCATCGCCTTCGACGCGTCGGCGTCGAGGCAGCGCACGGGGTCGGCGTCGAGCTTCTCGACGTCGGCGGGGGTCGGGTAGACGCCGCGGGGGGCCTTGGCCGCGGCCAGCTCCACCACGTGGGAGACGATCTCGATGCCGGCGGCCTCCTTGATGAAGGACCGGGCGACGGCGCCGAGGGCGACACGGGCGGCCGTCTCACGGGCGCTGGCGCGCTCCAGGATCGGACGGGCCTCGGAGAAGCCGTACTTCTGCATGCCCGCGAGGTCGGCGTGGCCGGGGCGGGGACGGGTCAGCGCCGCGTTGCGGCCGGTCTCCTTGAGCAGGGAGGGGTCGACCGGGTCGGCCGACATGACGGTCTCCCACTTGGGCCACTCGGTGTTGCCGATCATGACCGCGACCGGCGAGCCCTGCGACAGTCCGTGGCGGACGCCGCCGAGGAAGGTGATCTCGTCCTGCTCGAACTTCATCCGGGCACCGCGGCCATAGCCGAGCCGGCGCCGGGCCAGGTGGTCCGCCACCAGCTCGGTGGTGACCGGGACGCCGGCGGGAAGGCCCTCCAGCGTCGCGACCAGTGCCGGTCCGTGCGACTCTCCCGCGGTCAGCCAACGCAACCTGCTCAACGATGCTCCTCATGCTCGCGCCTGGCACTGCGACGGCGCGGTCGGGTGCGCGGCCCTGACCCGCCGTACCCCCGATCCTCCCACGTCCGGGCGGGTGCGCCGGTCCCGGTCCAACTGTCGGACGACGGGTACGCACCGCACTCTGGCCCGTGGAGCTATCGGATCCCTACGCGCCGGCGCCGCAGCAGCCACGTGGCGCCCTGCCAGAGCGCCGCGGCGGCCACCAGTGCGCAGACGGTCCACTTCGCCCAGTCGGGCAGGGCGTCGCCGAGCAGGGCCGCGACGAAACGGACCGCCCCGCCCGCGAACTCCCACCTCCCGGCCAGCAACTGGTCCGGTTCCCCTGTCCCCACGAAGCCCCCCACGGTTCGAACGCGCAGGCGGGAAGCCTATCGGGCGCGGAGTGCCGCCTCGCCGGCCGCGCGCATGGCGGCCAGCGGCGCTCCGGGAAGGCCGGTCATCTGCTCGACCTGGAGGACCGCCTGGTGGACCAGGAGGTCCAGGCCGCCCAGGAGGGTGCCCTCACGGCCGGTCCAGGCGGCGGCCAGCGCCGTCGGCCAGGGGTCGTAGAGCACGTCGAAGAGGGTCCCCGGGGCGTTCGGCACGGCGTCCGCGAGGGCGTCGGTGGCTCCGGCCGGGGTGGTGGCGATGACCAGCGGGGCGGTCAGGGCCTCGGCCGCCCGCGACCAGTCGGCCGTACGGACGGTGACGCCGAGCCGCTCGCCCCACTCGCGCATCTCGGCGGCGCGGGCGGAGGAGCGGACGTACGCGGTGACCTCGCCGGTGCAGATCCGCGAGAGGGCGGCCAGCGCCGAGGAGGCGGTGGCCCCCGCCCCGAGGATCGCGGCGGCGGGCACCTTCTCGACACCGCGCTCGTTCAGGGCGGCGACGATCCCGGGGATGTCGGTGTTGTCGCCGAGCCTGCGGCCGTCCTCGGTGAGGACCACCGTGTTGACCGCCTCCACGGAGGCTGCGGTGTCGCTGATGCCGTCCAGCAGCGGGATGACGGCCCGCTTGAGCGGCATGGTCAGCGACAGCCCCGCCCACTCGGGGCCGAGGCCGGCCACGAACCCGGGGAGCGCGGCCTCGTCGATCTCGAACCGGTCGTAGGACCAGTCGTCGAGGCCGAGCTCCCGGTAGGCGGCGCGGTGCAGCACCGGTGAGAGGGAGTGCTCGATGGGCGAACCCAGCACCGCGGCCCGTATCCGTGACATGTCCTGCTACCCGCCGTTCTTCTGCTGCTTCTGCCGTTCCTGGAACTCGTTGACGAGCTTGAGGTGCTCGTCGTAGGTCTTGGTGAAGGTCGTCGTGTGACCGTCGACCGACACGAAGAACATCCAGCCACCGTGGTCCGGGCTGAGCGTAGCGGTCAGCGCCTCCAGACCCGGGTTCCCGATCGGGCCGGGGGGCAGTCCCTTGACGAAGTGGGTGTTGTACGGGTTGTCGAAGGCCTGGGCTTCCTTCAGGTTGAAGTTGATCTCGCTCTGGTTCTTGACGTAGTTGTACGTCGAGTCGAACTGGAGCTTCTGGTTCGTGACGTCGTTGGTCTTCTTGAGGCGGTTGTAGACCACCTCGGCCATCTTCCGGAAGTCGTCGTGGTTCTTGCCCTCGGCGTTGACGAGGCTGGCGACCGTGACCACCTGGAGCGGGTTCTCCAGGCCCAGTTCCTTGGCCTTGCCCTCGATGCCCAGCTCGGTGTACTTGGCCGTCGCGTTCTTGACCATTTCCTTGAGCAGGGACTCGGGGGTGCTGTCCTTGCCGAGGTCGTAGCGCGTCGGGTAGAGGAAGCCCTCCAGCGGGTCGATCAGCTTCGGGTCGGTGCCGGCCCAGGCCGGCAGGCCGAGGTTCTTGGCCTCGCGCTGGGCGATGTCCTTGGTGGTACCGGCCGGCTTGCCCAGCTTCTTGTCGATCGCGTCGTACACCTTGGTGTTGCGCATGCCCTCGGTGACGGTGATGACGTTGAGCTTGGTGGGGTCGATCATCACGGCGACGGCGGCCGCGGCCGACATCTTCTTCTTCAGCGTGTAGACGCCGGGCTGGATCGACTTCCCCTTGGGGTTGGCGTTGGCGGCGTCCACGAAGGCCTGGGCGCTCGCGACGACCCCGGCCTCCTTGAGGATGCGGCCCATCTGGCCCAGACCTGCCAGCTTGGGGATCTCGATGTCCACGGACTCCTCCGAGCCGGAGCCCGCGAAGTCCTCGGCCGCGCCGAAGCGGTCCTTGATGTACGAGTAGCCGTAGTAGCCGCCACCGCCGACGACGGCGACGATGACGAGGGCCGCGACCAGGCAGGCCGCGCCGCTGCGCTTGGGTTTGCCGCCCTTGCCCTTGCCGCCCTTGCCCCGGCCGGAGCGCCGGCCTCCGCGGCCCGGGGGCTCCTCGTCGGCGTCGGCGGCGAGGAGGGACTCCTCCTCCTCCGTCTCCGGCTCGTCGACCGGGTCCGGGTCCGGGCGCCGCCGGCCCGGAGGCTGGGGCGGCGGGAAGGCCTCGGGGGTGGTGTACAGGTCGGGGGCCTCGCCGGGGTAGCCCGGGGCGACCTGCTGGGCGTACGGCTCCGCGCCCGCGTACGGGTCCACCGGCGCGGCCGCGGTCTGGTACTGGAGCTGCTGCTCCTGGAGCTGCTGCCCCTGCCCGGTGTCCCAGCCCTGGCCGTCGTAGACCGGCTGGGGCTGGGGCTGCGGGTGGAGCTGCTGGTGCTGCGGGTGGAACTGCTGCTGGAGCTGCGGGTCCTGCGGCACGTACTGCTGCTGCGGGTACTGCTGCCCCTGGAACTGCGGCTCCTGGAACTGCTGGGGGTACTGCTGGTACTGCGGCTCCTGGAACTGCGGGTCCTGGAACTGCTGCTCCTGGAACTGCTGCTCCTGCGGATACTGCTGCCGGCCGTCTGCGTAGGGCACCTGACCCTGCTGGGTCGCCTGTCCGGTCCAACCCTGCTCACCGTAGAGCGGGTCCTCCGGGTGCCAGGGTTCGGGGGCGCGGCCCCGGCCATACTCAGTCATCGGTCCCCTAGAGCCGCGAGACGGAGGCAGCGGCTTCTTTGCCGCGGCACCCGGTTCCGCCTCTGAAGTGGTGGGCGACGGCTGTTCGAATGCCGCCACATCGCGCGGAACGTTACCGTATCGCGATCAGACAACCACTTCGACGCACTCGCCGGGCGGATTACCTGATACCCGTTCGGTCTCAAGAGCGTTCTGCAGGATGACCACAGCGGCTGCCTGGTCGATCACCGAACGGCCTTTCTTCGCGTTCCTCCCGGAGGCCCGCAGGCCCTGGGCGGCGGTGACCGTGGTCATCCGCTCGTCCACCAGACGGACCGTCACCGGCTTGATGCCCTTCGCAAGTTCGTTCGCAAAGGCACGCACCTTGGCCGCGGCGGGCCCCTCCCGCCCGCTGAGCGAGCGGGGGAGGCCGACCACGACTTCGAGGGGCTCGTACTCCTCGACGAGCTGCCGCAGCCGCCGGTGGGCGAACGGGATGTCCCGGCCCGGGACGGTTTCCACCGGTGTGGCCAACACCCCATCGGGGTCGCACGAGGCGACCCCGATCCGGGCGTCTCCGACGTCGATGGCCAGCCTGCGGCCGCGGCGCAGCGTCATCGTCAGACCGTCTCGACGACGAGGCGCTCGACGGCGCTGATGGCCTCGGGGATGGCGGCCGGGTTCTGGCCGCCGCCCTGGGCCACGTCCGGCTTGCCGCCACCGCCGCCGCCGAGGGTCTTGGCGGCGGTGCGGACCAGGTCACCGGCCTTGAGACCGCGCTCGCGGGCGGCCTCGTTGGTGGCGATGACGGTCAGCGGACGGTCGTTCGCCGTGGTGAAGAGGGCCACGACGGCCGGGCGGTCGCCCTGGATGCGGCCACGGACGTCGAGGACCAGCTTGCGCAGGTCGTCGGCGCCGACGCCGTCGGCCACCTGGCCGACCACGAGGGCCACGCCGCGGATGTCCTGGGCGCCCGCGGCCAGACCGGCGGCGGCCTGGAGGACCTTCTCCGCGCGGAACTTCTCGATCTCCTTCTCGGCGTCCTTCAGCTTGCCGAGCATGGAGGCGATCTTCTCCGGCAGCTCCTCCGGACGGCCCTTGACCAGCTCCTGGAGCTGGGCGACGACCGTGTGCTCCTTGGCGAGGAAGTTGTACGCGTCCACGCCCACCAGGGCCTCGACGCGGCGCACGCCGGAACCGATGGAGGACTCGCCGAGCAGCTTCACCAGACCCAGCTGGGCGGTGTTGCCGACGTGCGTGCCGCCGCACAGCTCCTTGGAGAAGTCGCCGATGGTCACGACGCGCACGCGCTCGCCGTACTTCTCGCCGAACTCGGCGATGGCGCCCTGCTTCTTCGCCTCGTCGATGCTCATGATCTCGGCGGTGACGTCGAGCTCGCGGGAGAGCACGTCGTTGATCTTCTGCTCGACGTCGGTGAGGACCGAGCCCGGGACGGCGTTCGGGGAGCCGAAGTCGAAGCGGAAGCGGCCGGGGCTGTTCTCGGATCCGGCCTGGGCGGCCGTCGGGCCCAGCGCGTCGCGCAGCGCCTGGTGGGTCAGGTGCGTGGCCGAGTGGGCGCGGGCGATGGCCCGGCGGCGGTTCACGTCGATGGCGGCGTACGCGGAGGCGCCCACCGTCACCTCGCCGACCTGGACGGAGCCCTTGTGCACGGAGACGCCCGGGACCGGCTGCTGGACGTCGCGGACGACGATGACGGCGCCGGAGTCGAGCTTGATGCGGCCCTGGTCGGCGAGCTGGCCGCCGCCCTCGGCGTAGAAGGGGGTGCGGTCGAGGACGACCTCGACCTCGTCGCCCTCGGAGGCGGCGGGCGCGGAGACGCCGTTGACCAGGAGGCCGACGACGGTGGACTCGCCCTGGGTGGTGGCGTAGCCGGTGAACTCGGTGGCGCCGGAGCCGTCGGCGATCTCCCGGTAGGCGGACATGTCCGCGTGGCCGGTCTTCTTGGCCTTGGCGTCGGCCTTGGCCCGGTCGCGCTGCTCCTGCATCAGGCGGCGGAAGCCGGGCTCGTCCACGGAGAGGCCCTGTTCGGCGGCCATCTCCAGGGTGAGGTCGATCGGGAAGCCCCAGGTGTCGTGGAGCAGGAACGCCTTGTCGCCGGAGAGGACCGTGCCACCGGAGGCCTTGGTCTCGCTCACGGCGGTGTCGAGGATGTTCGTGCCGCCCTTGACGGCCTTGAGGAAGGCGGCCTCTTCGGCGAGCGCGACGGTCTCGATGCGCTTGCGGTCGGTGACCAGCTCCGGGTACTGCTGCCCCATCGTGTCGATCACCACGTCGACGAGGTCCTGGACGACCGGTCCGGTGGCGCCCATGAGGCGCATGTTGCGGATGGCGCGGCGCATGATGCGGCGCAGCACGTAGCCGCGGCCCTCGTTGCCGGGGGTGACGCCGTCGCCGATGAGCATGACGGAGGTGCGGATGTGGTCGGCGACCACGCGCATCGAGACGTCGGTGCCCTGGGCGGCGCCGTACTGCACGCCGGTCAGCTCGGTGGCCTTGTCCATGACCACGCGCAGGGTGTCGGTCTCGTACATGTTCTGCACGCCCTGCAGGATCATCGCGAGGCGTTCGAGGCCGAGACCGGTGTCGATGTTCTTCGAGGGCAGGTCGCCGAGGATCGGGAAGTCTTCCTTCCCGTCGCCCGCGCCGCGCTCGTACTGCATGAAGACCAGGTTCCAGATCTCCACGTAGCGCTCGTCGTTGACGGCCGGGCCGCCCTCGACGCCGAAGTCGGGGCCGCGGTCGTAGTTGATCTCGGAGCACGGGCCGCAGGGGCCGGGGACGCCCATGGACCAGAAGTTGTCCTTCTTGCCCAGGCGCTGGATGCGCTCGGCGGGGACACCGATGACCTCGCGCCAGATCGTCTCGGCCTCGTCGTCGTCGAGGTAGACGGTGATCCAGAGCTTCTCCGGCTCCAGGCCGTAGCCGCCGTCCGCCACGGAGCCGGTGAGCAGCTCCCAGGCGTACTTGATGGCGCCTTCCTTGAAGTAGTCCCCGAAGGAGAAGTTGCCGCACATCTGGAAGAACGTGCCGTGGCGGGTGGTCTTGCCGACCTCTTCGATGTCCGGGGTGCGGACGCACTTCTGCACGCTGGTGGCGCGGGGGGCCGGGGGCTTGGTCTCGCCGAGGAAGTACGGCTTGAAGGGGACCATGCCGGCGTTGACCAGCAGCAGAGTCGGGTCGTCCGCGATGAGCGACGCCGAAGGGACAACGGTGTGACCGCGCTCCTCGAAGAAGCTCAGCCAGCGGCGGCGGATTTCAGCCGACTCCATCAGTGGTCCTCATTCCGGTTGTACGAGAATTTCGATCGGTGGGTGGTCTGGTCGTGCGGGTCGTGCGCGATGGCCCTCAGCCGCCGCTGCCCCGGGAGGGCGGTGACGTTGTCGGGGCGATCGGGGTCCTGGGTCAGGCCCAGTACGTCGTTCAGCTCGTCCTCGCGCTGCGTCATTCCCGCCTTGACGTCGAGGGCGAAGTCCTTGAGGCGGTGACCCGCCTCCACGGCCTTGTCGGCGGCCTGGGCGGCGAGGCTCTCCGGCGTCAGCTTCTTCAGCTGCCGGTTGACCTTGGTGGTGGCCCACACGCCGGCGGCGGCGCCTGCGGTGAACCAGAAGGCTCGGCGGAACATCGGTGGTCTCAGCCCTTCTGCTTCCGGCGCCGGGCCGACGGCACCGTGCGGCCGACGATCACGGTGCGGCCGGCGTCGTCGTTCCGGGTACGGCCGCTGCCGTCGCTCCGGGTGCGCCGGGATGTCTTCTGCGGCACGTCCTCCGTCCTGCCCAGGGCCTTGCGGACGCCGTAGCCGAAGGCCGCGACCTTGACCAGCGGCCCTCCGAAGGTGGAGGCCACGGTGGAGGACAGGGCGGAGGCGTTGGAGGTGACCTCCTGGACGTCGCTCGCGATGGCGTCGACGCGGTCGAGCTGGGTCCGCGCGGAGCGGACGGTGGTCGAGGCGTCCGCCAGCAGCGGAACGGCCTGCTCGGTCACGTCCGCGACCAGTTTGGTCGTCGCCCTGAGCACCTGGGCGAGCCTCACCAGCACCACGGCGAGGAAGGAGACCAGGATGGCCCAGAAGACGGCCACGAGGATCCCGGCCACCTCTCCACCGGACACGTTGCACCGCTCCCTGAATCTGCGAAACCTACGGAGAAAAGTCGTCCTCCGACCCTATCGCGCCGGAGATCGGCCGCAGTACCGCAATTCCCGGCCCACCGCCCCCGCCTTGTACGCAGCGCAGCCGGAGCAGTACCCTCCGTGTCCCATGCGGCAGAGACCCCCTGGGCACGGGACCCCCGGCAATCTTCCCTCGGAGCTGAGCACCTTCGTCGGGCGGGGTGAGGAACTCGCCGGGCTGGAGCGCCTGCTGGAGTCCTCCCGGCTGGTGACGGTGACCGGGGTCGGCGGGGTGGGGAAGTCCCGGCTGGCCCTCGCGGCGGCCCGGACCGCGGCCGAGGGGGCGGGGGAACGCTGCTCCGACGGGGTGTGGCTGGCCGAGCTGTCCTCGGTGCGCGACCCCGCGTTGCTGGAGTTCACCCTGGCCGAGGCGCTCGGACTGACCGACCACACCACCCGGCCGGCCCGGTCCGTACTGGCCGGGCACCTGGCCGGACGCAGGCTGCTGCTGGTCCTGGACGGCTTCGAGCACCTGGTGGAGGAGACGGCCGGGCTGGTACGGGAGCTGCTGCGCGGCTCCCCCGGCCTGCGGGTGCTCGCGGCGGGCCGGCGCCCGCTCGGCGTGGACGGCGAGGCGGCCTTCCCGCTGGCCCCTCTGGAGCCCCCGCAGGCGCTGGCCCTGCTGACCGCGCGGGCGACGGCCGCGGACCCGGGGTTCACCGTGACGGCGGCGGACGGGCCGGCGCTGACGGAGCTGTGCGCCCGGCTCGACGGGATCCCGCTGGCCCTGGAGCTGGCGGCCGGCCGGCTGCGGGCGCTCTCCCCGGAGCAGGTGCTGGCCCGGCTGGAGGACCGCTTCGCGCTGCTGACCGGCGGGACGCGCGGGGCGCTGCCCCGGCACCGGGCGCTGCGGACGGCGATCGGCTGGAGCCACGAGCTGTGCACCCCGGCGGAGCGGCTGCTGTGGGCCCGGCTGTCGGTGTTCGCCGGGCGGTTCGACCTGGACGCCGTCGAGTACGTGTGCGGGGGCCCCGACCTGCCGGTGGACGACGTGCTGGACCTTATCGGGGAGCTCCTGGCCCAGTCCCTGCTCGCCCGGGAGGAGACGCCGGCCGGGGTGCGCTACCGGATGCTGGAGACCGTACGTCTGTACGGGGCGGGCTGGCTGGAGTCGCTCGGGGACGCCGGGCGGCTGCGCCGGCGGCACCGGGACTGGTACCTGGGGCTGGCCACCTGGTGCGAGCTGGACTGGTTCGGTCCGCGCCAGCAGGAGGTGGCCGCGCTGGTGGAGGCCGAGCTGGCGAACCTGCGGCTGGCGCTGGAGTGCTGCCTGGACGAGCCGCGGGAGCGGCACCTGGGCCGGTACCTGGCGGGCACCCTGTGGTTCTACTGGGCGGGCTGCGGGCGGCTCACCGAGGGCCGGCACTGGCTGGACCGCTGCCTGGAGGGCGGCCCGGCGGACGAGGAGTACGAGGGCTCGCGGCTCAAGGCGCTGTGGGTACTGGGCTACGTCGCCGCGCTCCAGGGGGACGCCGCGCCCTCCATGGGCGCGCTGCACGCGTGCCGGGACGGCGCCGAGCGGTCCGGCAACCGGGTGGCGGCGGCCTACGCGGTGCACCGGATGGGCTGCCTGGCCCTGGTCTCGGACGACATGGCCCGTGCGAGGGAACTGCTGGGCGAGGCCCTGGAGCGGTACCGGGAGACGGGCGAGCTGAACAGCAACGTGCTGATGTGCCAGGTGGAGCTGGCGATGACGCTGGCCTTCCAGGGGGACCTGGCGGGGGCGGTCGCGCTGTGCGAGGAGGTCCGGGACATCTGCGGGGAGCGCGGGGAGCGCTGGACGAAGACGTACGCCCTCTACGTGCTCGCGTACGCGGCCCTGGACGCGGGTGACACGGCCGGGGCGCGGCGGCTGCTGACCGAGTGCGTGAGCGTCAACCACACGTTCCGCGACCTGGTCGGCCTGGTGCTGGCGGTGGAGCTGCTGGCCCTGGTCACGGCGGTCGAGGGCCACGCGGCCGAGGCGGCGTTGCTCCAGGGCGCGGCGGAGCCGATGTGGGACGGGGTCGGCCTGCGGCTGTTCGGCTCGGCGTACTTCAACGCCCCGCGGCTGATGTGCCGGGAGCGGGCGGGCGAGCTGCTGGGTGCGGAGCGGTACGCGGCGTGCGCGCGGCACGGCCGGAGCCTGTCCCTGGACGAGCTCGTCGAGCGGGCGCTGCGGGCTCCGGAGCCGCTGCCGGAGGCGCAGGCGGCCGCGCCACGACCGCCGGGGCCCCGCGGCGGGGAGCTCCCGGGCGCGGTCGGCACGGCCGGTGCGGCGGAGCACCGCGCGCCGGGCCGTCCGGGCGGCCTCCCGGACAACAGGAAGCCCGCCGGCTCCCCCAACGGGGAACCGGCGGGCTGACCAGCCTGTGAGGCTACGGCCGCTGGATCAGCGGGCGTAGTACTCGACGACGAGCTGCTCGTCGCAGATGACCGGGATTTCCTTGCGGTTCGGGTCACGGTCCAGGCGGAAGGCCAGGGCCTTCAGGTTGACCTGCAGGTAGCGCGGGGTCTCGCCCTCGCCTGCGTAGCCACCCTCACGGGCAACCTGGAACGGAACCTTCTCGCGGCTGCGCTCGCGCACGGTGATGACGTCGTCCGGACGGACACGGAACGACGGCTTGTCGACCTTGGCGCCGTTGACCTCGATGTGGCCGTGAACGACCATCTGGCGGGACTGGTAGATGGTGCGGGCGATGCCCGAACGCAGCACCAGGGCGTCGAGACGACGCTCGAGCTCGACGACCAGCGCCTCGCCCGTCTTGCCTTCGGCCTTCTTGGCGCGGTCGTACGCGCGGGCCATCTGGCGCTCGGAGATGTCGTACTGCGCGCGCAGACGCTGCTTCTCCAGCAGACGGACCTTGTAGTCCGAGTTCTGCTTGCGGCCACGGCCGTGCTCGCCCGGCGGGTAGGGGCGGGCCTCGAAGTACTTGACGGCCTTCGGCGTCAGCGCAATGCCGAGGGCGCGAGACTTCTTGACCTTGGGTCGCTTCTGGTTCACGGGGAACCTACCTCCATGTAAGTTAGGTGAGGCTTACCTTATCGAGGAGGACGTAATGTCTCGACCACATGGGATCCCCCTGCCCAGTGCGCAGCGCAGTTCGGATTCAGACGAAACAGAATCCGCTTGCGCCGACGATAAGCAAGGTCAGCCGCGTCCCAGGGAAGGCGTTCGGCAGCTCACCGGAGCCGAACGCGTACGAACCCTCGTAGAGTCCAACGCCTCAGTATCCCTCACCCTGCCGGGTGCTCGTGACACGCACGAGCACGACGAGCTCGGGAAAGGGGCGCCGGTCGCACGGACCGTCACCCCGGACGGGGACGTGATCCTCCTCGTTTCCGGGGAATCCGCGGCTGCCAGGGCCGCCGCTCACGCCCAGGACGACGACCTCACCGCCGTGATCGAGATCACGGATGTGGCGCCGGTGTCCGTCCCCCATCGTATACGCGGCCGTGCCTGGCTGGCCGGGTGGCTGACGCCGGTCCGCGGGGACGACCGGGCGGCCTGCGCCGCGCTGCTCGCGGAGCGGCAGCCGGTGGGCGAGCTGCTGGGGATGTCCGACTTCCCGGACCCGCCCGGGGAGGCCCGCTCCACCCGCCCCGCCTGGATGATGCTCCGCCTGGAGGTCGGCGAGATCTCGGTGGACGACCTCTGGGGCGCCGAGCGCGTGGACCCGGAGGACCTCGCCGGCGCCGAGCCCGACCCGATGACCGCCCACGAGGCGGAGCTGCTCCAGCACCTGCACGCCGCGCACGCCGACCGGGTGGCCGACCTCTGCGGGCTGCTGGGCCCCCGGGCGACGGCGGGCCTGAAGGCCGTCCCGCTGGCCCTGGACCGCCTCGGCCTGCGGGTGCGCTTCACGGACGTGGGCGACGGGGCCGCCCGCTCCTCCTTCGACGCCCGCTTCGACTTCCCGGAGCCGGTGGCGGACGTCTGCGGCCTGCGCCGGGCGGTGCACCACCTCTTCGCGGCCGCCGCTCACTGAGGGCAGGCCGCGAGCAGCTCCTGGAGGGCCCGCTTCTCCGGCGGGGTGACCGAGAGCCCGTACTTGGCCTTGATGCCGGTGTAGCGGCGGCCGTACTCGCACCAGTAGGCCTGCCGCGGCGGTCTCCACTTGTCGGCCGTCGCACTGCCCTTGTCCTGGTTGGTCTGCTTGTCCACGGCGAGCAGGACGTCGAGGTCGTTGGCGTACTCCAGCCTGCGCTGCGGCGTCCACGCGTACGCGCCGCCCCGCCAGGCGGCGCCGAGCGCCACGACGTGGTCCGTCTGGATCTGCGAGGCGCGCCGGTAGGAGTAGGGCAGCTCCTTGCCGGTGTACGGATCGTGCAGCACCCCGGACACCACCACACAGGGGTTGCGGTCGCCCACGCGCAGCTCGCTCAGGTCCCGGCGCAGCACGTCGTCCCGGGTGTCGCAGCCGTTGCGCCCGCCGACGCCGTCGGTCGCGTCCGACCAGTACCGGCCGAACTCCTCCCGCCGGTACGTCTGCCAGTTCCTGCCCCACTCGACCCTGAGCCCGGCCAGCAGCGCCCTGGCGCCGGCCGCATCGGGAGGGAAGCCGGGGCCCGCGAGCGGCAGCCGCCCCACCGGGGCGGCGGCACTGGCCCGGGCCGGGCCGGGGTCCCCGTGATGGCACCCGCCGGCCAGCAGGGCCGCGGCGACGGCGGCGATGAGCGGAGCCAGGCGTCCCATGACCGGAGCCTAGGCCGCCGTGCTCCGGCGCCGGAGCCGACACGGCCCGGCCGCGCGGTCAGGATCCGCCGCGCAGCCGCTCCCGCACCTTCTCCACCACGTCCGCGTAGCGCGCTTCCGCCCCGTACCGGGTCGGTTCGTAGTACCGCTTGCCGTGGATCTCGTCCGGCGCGTACTGCTGCGCGGCGATCGCGCCCGGCACGTCGTGGGGGTAGACGTAGCCCACCGCGTGCCCCAGTTTCGCCGCGCCCTTGTAGTGCCCGTCCCGCAGGTGGGCCGGCACGGTACCGGCGAGGCCGGCCCGTACGTCGGCCAGCGCGGCGCCGATCGCGGTCGTCGCGGTGTTCGACTTCGGGGCCAGGGCCAGGGCGATGGTGGCGTGGGAGAGGGTCAGCGCGGCCTCGGGGAAGCCGATCATGGCCACCGCCTGGGCGGCGGCCACCGCGAGCGGCAGGGCCGTGGGGTCCGCGAGGCCGATGTCCTCGCTCGCCGAGATCATCAGGCGCCGTGCGATGAACCGGGGGTCCTCCCCCGCCTCGATCATCCGGGCCAGGTAGTGCAGCGCGGCGTCCACGTCCGAGCCCCGGATCGACTTGATCAGCGCGCTCGCCACGTCGTAGTGCTGGTCGCCGTCCCGGTCGTACTTGAGGGCCGCCCGGTCGACGGTCTCCTCCAGCGTCCGGAGGGTGATCTCCTCCTCGCCCTTGGCGATGGCCGATCCGGCCCCGGCCTCCAGCGCGGTCAGCGCCCGGCGGGCGTCTCCCCCGGCGATCCGCAGCAGGTGCGCCTCGGCGTCGGCCGGCAGGGTGACCGCACCGCCCAGGCCCCGCTCCTCCGTGAGCGCGCGCCGCAGCAGGGCCGTGAGGTCCTCGTCCGTCAGCGGTTCCAGCGTGAGCAGCAGGGAGCGCGACAGCAGCGGGGAGATGATCGAGAAGTACGGGTTCTCGGTGGTCGCCGCGATCAGGGTGACCCAGCGGTTCTCCACGGCCGGGAGCAGCGAGTCCTGCTGCGCCTTGCTGAAGCGGTGGATCTCGTCGAGGAAGAGGACCGTCTCCTTGCCGTACCCGCCGGCGGCCCGCTTGGCGCCCTCGATGACGGCCCGGACCTCCTTGACGCCCGCCGTGATCGCCGAGAGCTCGACGAACCGCTTCTGCGTCGCCTGGCTGACCACGTAGGCGAGGGTGGTCTTGCCGATGCCGGGGGGTCCCCACAGGATCACCGACGAGGCTCCGGCCGGTCCCCCGGCGCCCTCCCCCACCAGCCTCCGCAGCGGCGAGCCCGGCTTCAGCAGGTGCTGCTGGCCGACCACCTCGTCCAGGTTGCGCGGGCGCATCCGGACGGCGAGCGGCGAGGCCGAGGGGTCCTTCTCCTGGCGGTCCTCGGCGGCTGCGGTGAAGAGGTCTGGTTCCACACGGGAAGCCTATGCGAGGCCACCGACAGGGCGGCCCGGCGGCTCAGGAGGTCCAGAAGTCCCACCAGCGGGTCAGGATCAGCATCCCGATGATCCCGACGTGCAGGACCGGCAGCACCCAGGTGAACTCGTCGAAGAAGCTCCGCAGCCAGGCGGGTGCGGGCAGCAGGCCCTCGCGCACGTTGTGCGAGGTCACGTACCAGAACATGACGATGGTGGCGACCCAGGCCAGGCAGCACCACAGGCACAGGGAGTTGATGTTGTACAGCGACTGGTACATCAGCCAGGCGCAGAACCCGACGCCGAAGAGGGTGCCGGCGTTCAGGGTGAGCCAGTACCAGCCGCGGAACCGGGCCCCGGCCAGGATGCTCATGCCGACGCAGATCACGATCCCGTAGGCGACCAGCCCCAGCATGGGGTTCGGGAAGCCGAAGGCCGACGCCTGGTCGCTCTTCATGATGTTGCCGCAGGAAACGATGGGGTTCAGGCTGCAGCCCGGGGTGAAGTTCGGGTCCTCCAGCAGCTTGAACTTGTCGATGGTGATCACCCACGCCGCGAGCAGCCCCGCGGCCCCGGTGATCACCAGCAGCAGGGCGAGCGCCCGGCTCCCGCCGTAGGTCCGCGGAGCGGTGTCCGCACCGGCCGCCGTAGTCGTCGTCATACCCGCCCGCTCCACATCCGCAAGGTCAACAAGCACCGGCCATTGTGCCGTACGGGGCTGTGCGTTCTCCGTTCCATGGAGATAAGAACACCGTACGAGGGGGTCCGGTGGGCCGGATTCCGCCGCAGGATCTGAGACATGACACACAACGCGGTGGAGGTACGGGGGCTTCGCAAGCGGTACGGCGAGGTCACCGCGGTGGACGGGCTGGACCTGACGATCCGTCGGGGGGAGGTCTTCGGCCTGCTGGGACCCAACGGGGCCGGGAAGAGCACCACGGTGGAGATACTCCAGGGCCACCGGGCACGGGACGGGGGCGAGGTGTCCGTGCTGGGAGCGGATCCGGCCACGGCCGGGCGGGCCTGGCGCTCGCGCGTCGGGATCGTCTGGCAGGACGAGTCCGCCCCGGCCGAACTGACCGTACGGGAGACGGTCGCGCACTTCGCCCGCTACTACCCGGCCCCGCGCGATCCGGAGGCGGTGATCTCCCTGGTCGGCCTGGAGGCGAAGCGGGACCAGCGGGTCAAGGCACTCTCCGGCGGCCAGCGCAGGCGCCTGGACGTGGCGCTCGGGGTGATCGGCGGCCCCGAGCTGCTGCTCCTGGACGAGCCGACCACCGGCTTCGACCCGGCGGCGCGCCGGCAGTTCTGGGAGCTGATCCGGCTGCTGGCCGCCGAGGGCACCACCATCGTGCTCACCACCCACTACCTGGAGGAGGCCGAGGCCCTCGTGGACCGGCTGGCGGTGATCACGCAGGGCCGGGTCGTCGCCGAGGGCGAGCCCGGCGAGCTGCGGGCCCGCTTCGGTACGGGCGCCACCGTCGAGTGGACCGGCCCGGACGGCGCCCCGCACCGGGTGCGCACCGCGACCCCCACCCGTACGGTCACCGAGCTCGCGGCCCGCACCGGTGGCGAGGTCCCCGGGCTGAGGGTGACCCGGCCCACCCTGGAGGACGTCTACCTGCGCCTGACGGGCCAGGTCACGGACGGCGACGACGGGGCCGGAGCGGACCGCGCCCCGCGGAAGGAGACCCGATGAGCGGCGGCGCCACCCCCGCGGCCCTGCCCGGGGCCTGGGCCCTGGGCCTTCGCCGCGGCGCTCTGGAGATCAGGCAGTTCGTCCGCCAGCGGGACGCGGTGGTCTTCACCTTCGCCTTCCCGGTCGTCTTCCTCGCCCTCTTCGCCTCGATCTTCCACGACACGGTCGAAGGCAGCGGGGTGACCGCCTCGCAGCTCTACGCGGCCGGCATGGTGGCCGCCGGGATCATGTCCACGAGCTTCCAGTCGCTCGGCATCTCCATCGCCGTCGAGCGCGACGAGAAGGTCCTGAGGCGGCTGCGCGGCACCCCGATGCCCCCGGCCTCGTACTTCTTCGGCAAGGTGTGGCTGGTGCTGGTCACCGGACTCGCCGAGACGGCCGTCCTGCTGCTGGTCGGCACCGTGGCGTTCGATCTGGACCTGCCCGTGTCCGCCGCGAAGTGGTTCACCTTCGCGTGGATCTTCGCCCTCGGGCTGACCGGCTGCGCCCTGCTGGGCATCGCCGTCAGCAGCCTGCCCCGCTCCGGGAAGAGCGCGAGCTCGGTGGTGGTGCTGCCCTTCCTGATCCTCCAGTTCATCTCCGGGGTCTTCATCCCGGTCGGCCAGATCCCCGGCTGGCTGCTGGACGTGGGGGCGCTGTTCCCGCTGAAGTGGATGTGCCAGGGGCTGCGCGGGGTCTTCCTGCCGGATTCCGCGGCCGTGCTGGAGCAGGCGGGCGACTGGGAGTACGGGAAGGTGGCCCTGGTCCTGGGGGCCTGGGTGCTGGGGGGGCTGGCGCTGTGCCTGCTGACCTTCCGCTGGAAGGGGCGGCGCGACGGCTGACCGACCGGGAACGCCGGAGGGCGGGGCGGGGGACCGTGTCCCCCGCCCCGCCCTCCGCGCAGCGGCTCCGGATCAGGCCAGGCGGGCCCGGACCTCTTCGACCAGGTCGGCCAGGGCCACCGGGGACTGCTCGCCGGCCTCCATGTCCTTCAGCTGGACGACGCCCTCGGCGAGGTCGCGCTCACCGGCGACCACGGCGAAGCGGGCGCCCGAGCGGTTGGCGTCCTTCATGGCGCCCTTGAGGCCCTTTCCACCGTAGGAGAAGTCGGCGGCGATGCCGGCCCGGCGCAGCTCGGTCACCTTGCCGAAGAGCACCCGACGGGCCTCCTCGCCCAGGGCCACCGCGAAGACGGAGGTGGCCGCCGGAATGTCCAGCTCGACGCCCTCGGCCTCCAGGGCCAGGACGGTGCGGTCCACGCCGAGCGCCCAGCCGACCGACGGCAGGGCCGGGCCGCCGATCATCTCGGACAGGCCGTCGTAGCGGCCGCCGCCGCCGACCGCGGACTGGGAGCCGAGGCCGTCGTGGACGAACTCGAAGGTGGTGCGGGTGTAGTAGTCGAGGCCGCGCACCAGCTTCTCGTCGTCCTCGAAGACCACCCCGGCGGCCGTGACCAGCGCCCGGACCTCCTCGTGGTAGGCCTTGCAGGCGTCGCACAGGAAGTCGCGCAGCATCGGGGCGCCGACCAGCTGCTTCTGTACGTCGGCCCGCTTGTCGTCGAGGACGCGCAGCGGGTTGATCTCGGCCCGGCGGATGGTCTCGGCGTCGAGGTCGAGGCCGCGCAGGAAGCCCTGGAGCGCCTCCCGGTACACCGGGCGGCACTCCTTGTCGCCGAGGGAGTTCAGCAGGATGCGGAAGTTGCGCAGTCCGAGCGAGCGGTACGCCTGGTCGGCGAGGATGATCAGCTCGGCGTCCAGCGCCGGGTCCTCGGCACCGATCGCCTCGGCACCGACCTGCGAGAAGTGGCGGTAGCGGCCCTTCTGCGGGCGCTCGTAGCGGTAGTACGAGCCGGAGTACCAGAGCTTGACCGGCAGGTTGCCCTGCTTGTGGAGGCTGGCCTCCAGGGCGGCGCGCAGGACGGAGGCGGTGCCCTCGGGGCGCAGGGCCAGCTGGTCACCGCCCTTGGTCTCGAAGGCGTACATCTCCTTGGAGACGATGTCGGTGGACTCGCCGACGCCGCGGGCGAAGAGGCCGACGTCCTCGAAGCCCGGGGTCTCGATGTAGCCGTAGCCGGAGTTGCGCAGGGGTGCGGAGATGGCCTCGCGCACCGCCAGGTACTTCACGGAGACCGGCGGGATCAGGTCGTACGTGCCCTTGGGGGCCTTGAAGGTGCTCACGAAACTCTCGTCACATTCCTCGTCGTGGGGCGGCGGTGCCGTCCCCCAGGCCGGCGGCGACTTCCCTCAGGTAGGGGTTGGTCGCGCGCTCGCGGCCGATGGTGGTCTGGGAACCGTGGCCGGACAGCACCACCGTCGAGTCGTCCAGCGGCAGGCACACGCGGGCCAGCGACTGGAGCATCTCGGCGTGGGAGCCGCCGGGCAGGTCGGTGCGTCCGATGGAGCCGGCGAACAGCAGGTCGCCCGAGAAGAAGACCGACGGAACGTCGGCCGCCTCGGGCATCCGGAAGGTCACCGACCCCTTGGTATGACCGGGCGCGTGCGCCACCGAGAACTCCATCCCGGCCAGCTTCAGGGTGCTGCCGTCGCTCAGCTCGCGGACGTCGTCCGGCTCGCCGACGGTCAGCTCCCCCATGAGCGGCATCCCGATGGAACGGCCCAGGGCCTTCTCCGGGTCGCTCATCATGTAGCGGTCCTCGGGGTGGATCCAGGCCGGTACGTCGTGCGCTCCGCACACCGGGACCACGGAGGCCACGTGGTCGATGTGGCCGTGGGTGAGGACGACCGCGACGGGCTTGAGCCGGTGCTTCCTCAGCGTCTCCTCGACACCCTGGGTGGCCTGGTGGCCCGGGTCGATGATGACGCACTCCTCACCGGCGGCGGGGGCGACCAGGTAGCAGTTGGTCCCCCAGGCCCCGGCGGGGAATCCGGCAATCAGCACGTTCGTCCCTCATTCGTCGTCCGGTGGGAGGCAGTGGTTCGGAATCTGCTGCTCAGAGCCTACCGGCGCCCCTCATTACACAGCGAACCCATATACGGTACGGCCTAACCGAGCCCGGACAGCGGTACCAGAGACGTACAAGGAGACGACCCGGTGGTCACGAGCGATCAGCGTCGGCGACAGCTCGCCAGGGAGAAGTACGAGCGCCAGCAGAAGCGCCGGGCGGAGGCCCGGCGCAAGTCCCGGCAGCGCTGGGCGGTGATCGGCGCGGCGGCGGCCGTGGTGGTCGCCACGCTGGTCGGGCTGGTCGTGGGCGGTGTCTTCGACAGCAAGGACAAGAAGGACGCGGCGGCCGAGCCCTCGGCGTCCCCGTCGGCGCCGACGCCGAAGAAGTCGCCGTCCCCGGCGATGGCGATCGACGACAAGGCGAAGTACACCTTCGACCTGCAGACGAGCGCGGGCGCGATCAAGTTCGAGATGGACGCGGCGAAGACCCCGCAGACCGTCAACTCGTTCAAGTCGCTCGCCGACAAGGGCTTCTTCGACAAGACCAAGTGCCACCGCCTGACGACCGGCGGGATCTTCGTCCTGCAGTGCGGCGACCCGGAGGGCACCGGTATGGGCGGCCCCGGCTACACCATCCCGGACGAGAACCTCGACTCCCTGGGCAAGCCGAACGAGCAGGGCCAGGTGATCTATCCGGCCGGCACGGTGGCGATGGCCAACACCGGGCAGCCGGGCAGCGGCGGCAGCCAGTTCTTCCTCGTGTACAAGGACAGCCTGCTGGCCCCGAGCTACACCCCGTTCGGCAAGATCGACGCGGCCGGGCTGAAGGTCCTGGAGGACGTGGCCAAGGCCGGGACGGCCGACGGCGCCCAGGACGGCGCCCCGAAGACCCCCGTGGTGATCCAGAAGGGCTCCGTCACCAAGAACTGACGGGGCGGTGCGGCCCGGGCGCGGCCGGTCCGTCGCCCGTACGGCGATATTGCGTCGTGCGGGATGCGGACAGCCGGCCCGGCGGTCGCCTATGTTGGCGTTGTGCAGGGCGGGCGCTGCCCGCCCCAGGAAACTGTGGACGATGCCCGGGGGGCGAACCCCCTCGCGGGCATCAGGTGGAGGAGGCGCTGTGAGCAGCGACCCGTGGGGCCGAGTCGACGAGACCGGCACCGTGTACGTGCGTACTTCCGAGGGCGAGCAGGTCGTCGGCTCGTGGCAGGCGGGCACCCCTGAGGAGGCCCTGGCCTACTTCGAGCGCAAGTACGAGGGCCTGGTGGTCGAGATCGGCCTCCTCGAACGGCGGGTGCGGACCACCGATCTGTCCGCCAAGGACGCCCAGACGGCCATCGAGCACCTGCGGACCCAGGTGGACGAGCACCACGCCGTGGGAGACCTCGCGGCGCTGCGCGTCCGGCTCGACAAGCTGGTGGCGACGGTGGACTCGCGGCGCGAGGAGCGCAAGGTCCAGAAGGCCAAGCAGGCGGACGAGGCCCGTACGGCCAAGGACGCGCTGGTGGCCGAGGCCGAGGAACTGGCGCAGAGCGACCAGTGGCGCAGCGCCGGTGAGCGGCTGCGGGCCCTGGTGGACATCTGGAAGGGCCTGCCGCGGCTGGACCGCAAGTCGGACGACGAGCTGTGGCACCGCTTCTCGCATGCCCGCTCCGCGTTCTCCAAGCGCCGCAAGGCGCACTTCGCCGCGCTGGACGCGCAGCGCGAGGACGCCCGCAAGGCCAAGGAGAAGCTGGTCGCGGAGGCCGAGTCGCTGTCGAAGTCGACCGACTGGGGTCCGACGGCCGCCCGCTACCGCGAGCTGATGGACAGCTGGAAGGCGGCGGGCCGGGCGCAGCGCGAGGCCGAGGACGACCTGTGGAACCGTTTCCGCGGTGCGCAGGACGTGTTCTTCGCGGCGCGCGGCGAGGTCTTCGCCGAGCGGGACGCCGAGCAGACCGAGAACCTGAAGCTGAAGGAGGAGCTGGCCGTCGAGGCGGAGAAGCTCGTCCCGGTGACGGACCTGAAGGCGGCGCGTGCCGCGTTCCGTTCCCTCAACGAGCGCTGGGAGGCCATCGGTCACGTACCGCGGGACGCGCGTCCCAAGGTCGAGGGCCGGATGCACGCCGTGGAGCGGGCCATCCAGGAGGCCGAGGAGGGCGAGTGGCGCCGTACGAACCCGGAGGCGCGGGCCCGCGCGGCCGGTCTGACGGGGCAGCTCCAGGCGGCGGTCGACAAGCTGCGTGAGCAGGTCGACGCCGCGCGGGCGGCGGGCAACAACGCGAAGGCCGACAAGCTGGCGCGGGAACTGGAGGGCCGCCAGGCCCTGCTGGACCAGGCGCTGAAGGGCCTGGAGGAGTTCGGCGGCTGACGGCCCCGGACCGCTTCGGACGGGCACCACCGGTTCCTCCGGTGGTGCCCGTTCGCCGTGTACGCGTCCGATTCGTTACGCGGTTTCAACACAGGGCGCGCGCCGGGAGCACCTGACACCTGTGTACCGTTGTACGGTGCCGCCTCGGCGGCCTTCTGCCGGGCGACGACCAGGATTGAATGTGACGCATACCCAGATACGCGCTGATGTCCCAGACTCACTACTCGTTGCCGAGCCGCTCACCAGCAAGAAGGACTCCGGGCTCCGAGGTGTCGGACGGCGCGTACTCTCCAACCTGCAGCGTGCGCGGAAGGCGCTGCTGATCCACATCGCACTGCGTGCCACCGGTCTCGCCGTCATGGCGATCTGGGCGGAGCGCAAGGGTGTGCAGCCGCTGGAGATCCTGGGCGGGCGCTGGGACGCGATCTACTACCTGCACATCGCCGAGAACGGGCTGACGACCCCGCTGGCGACGCCGTCCCCCTGCGCGTTCGCGGGGCCGAGCTGCCAGATGGCGTTCTTCCCCGTCTACCCGATGATGATCCGCTGGACCTCGTACGTCACGGGTCTGCCCATGAACTGGGTGGCGATGGGCCTGGCGCTCTTCGCCTCGGTGATCGCGGCGTGGGGCATCTTCGCCGTCACGGACAAGATCTACGGCCGTCGGGTCGCGCTGTTCACCTGTGCCCTGTTCGCGATCGTGCCGGCCGCGATGGTGCAGTCGATGGCGTACACCGAGCCGCTCTTCCTCGCCCTGTCGGTGTGGGCGATGTACGCGGTGATGACCAAGTCCTGGCTGACGGCGGGCGTGCTGGCCTTCTTCGCCGGCGCCACCCGCCCCTCCGGTTCGGCCATCGTCGCGGCCGTGGTGCTGGCGGGCGTGTGGGAGTACGTCCAGTGGCGCCGCAAGCGTCGTGCGCAGCGGCCTCCGGTGGGCCGGATCGTCGCGGCCTCGCTGATCGCCCCGCTGGGGTGGTTCGGGTACGTGGGCTACGTCGGCTGGCACTTCGGGCGCTGGGACGGCTACTTCGAGCTCCAGCGGCGCTGGGGTTCGGTCTACGACGGCGGTTTCGACACGCTCAACGAGCTGAAGAAGACCTTCACCGAGGTGCACACCACCCTCAACCACGTCGTGGTCAGCCTGACCGTGGTGGTGGCCGTGGTGCTGTTCGTGCTGATGACCCGTCGGCGCCGGCCCCCGATGGTCGTGTGGATCTTCGCAGCGATGATCATGCTGATGGCGCTGGGCGGGGCGGGCTTCTACTTCTCGAAGATGCGCTTCATCATGCCCGCCTTCCCCCTGCTGTTCCCCTTCGCGCTCGCCCTGGCCAGGGCCCGCCGGAGCACGGTGATGTGGATCATCGGTTCCGCGACCGTGGTGTCGGCGCTCTTCGGGGGCAACCTCAACTTCGTCTGGTGGGGCTGCCCCTGATCCGGCACCGCTGCCGGCCGCGCACATGACGGTGGGCGCCACCCCGAGGGGGTGGGGGGCCCCCGCCATGGGGGGGCCCGGACCCGCCCCCCCAGGGCGGCGGGGCGAGGGAGAGAGGCGGGGTGTGGC
>NZ_JBEXKC010000066.1:0-45256 GCF_040609475.1 Streptomyces sp. NPDC004667
AAACCATCGGCGCCTACGACTTCGGCGGCAAACTCACCTCCGCCATGACCGCCCACCCCAAGGAAGACCCGGCCACGGGCGAGCTCCACTTCTTCTCCTCCTCCCCCTTCCCCCCGTACCTGGTCCACCACGTGGCCTCGGCCGACGGGCAGGTCCTGGACAGCCAGGAGGTGCCGGGCGCCACCGCCGCCCTCAAGCACGACTTCGCCCTCACCGAGCGCCACGTCGTCTTCCTGGAGGGCTCGGTCACCTTCGACCCCTCCGAGCACTCCGGCATCCCGTACGGCTGGAGCGACGCGCAGCCCTCGCGCATCGGCGTCCTGCCGCGCGGCGCGGGCGGCGCGCGGCGGGTCCGCTGGTTCGAGATCGGCCAGGGTTTCGCCATGCACCTCGCCAACGCCTACGAGGACGCTCGCGGGCGGATCGTCATCGAGGGCCCGTCAGTGGGCCGCGACGGCTGGCGGCGGTCCTGGAACTGGTGGGTCGGCGCCCCCGACCGCGGCGCCGAGCCCGCCACCGGCTCCCGGGGCCGGCGCTGGACCGTGGACCCGGCGACCGGGCGGACCACGGAGGAGGAGAGCGACGACCTCACGGTCGAGTTCCCGACGATCAACGACGCGTTCACCGGGCGCGAGCACCGCTACCAGTACGCGCTCGCCTTCCCCGACGACCGGGGCATCGGCCGGCACACCCTCGTGAAGTACGACCGCGCCACCGGCGCCCGCCTGTTGCGGCCGTTCGATGCCGGGCAGCTCCCCAGCGAGGCCGTGTTCGTCCCGGCCTCCGGTGCCGGCGAGGAGGACGCCGGTTACCTCCTGACGGTGGTCGGCGACCTGAACGCCGACGCCTCGCGGCTGCTCGTCCTGGACGCCGGGGATCCGGCCCTCGCGACGGTGGCCACGGTCCACCTGCCGCGCCGGGTGCCCGCCATGATCCATGGCTCGTGGATCCCGGACGCGGCCTTGAACGGGCCCGTTCAGCGGGCCTGGCGCTGAGGGGCTTCGGCGGGGCCGGCGGACGGCGGGGCGGATCCGTCGTGGAGGGCCTCGTCCACGTCGAGGCCCTCCAGCCCGCGGAACCGGTAGGGGTCGAGCGCCCATCGCGGCGTCCGCGACGACAGTGCGTACGTGGGCTGCGTGTCCATCGGACCTCCCTTGTCATGACCGACCGTGAGGACTCATCACTGCGTGCTCCCGGTTGCGCACCGCGCTCCGCCCCACCCGAACGCACCCAACGGCATCTCGTCACACCAGGACCAGGGTCGTCGTCGCCTACGTGGCGGTGCCCTCGGCCTCGCCCTCCCCGTCCCCGCCCTCTTCCCCGACGGGCGGCTCGGCCGCCGCGGGGTCCAGGATGCGGTCGAGGAAGTTCCGGGTCCGCTCGTGCGCCGGGCGCGTGATCACCTGCGCCGCCGGTCCCTGCTCGACGATCACTCCCCCGTCCATGAACACGACGCGGTCCGCCACCTCCCGGGCGAAGCTCATCTCGTGGGTGACGACCATCATGGTCATCCCCTCGCCGGCGAGCAGCCGCATCACCGAGAGGACCTCGCCGACGAGTTCGGGGTCGAGCGCCGAGGTCGGCTCGTCGAACAGCATCACCTCCGGCCCCATCGACAGGGCCCGGGCGATCGCCACGCGCTGCTGCTGTCCGCCGGACAGCTGGGCCGGGAAGGCGCCCGCCTTGTCGGCGAGACCGACCCGTTCCAGGTTCTCCCGGGCGACCTCGGCGGCCCGGGCCTTGTCCCGGCCCAGCACCCGCCGCTGCGGCAGCGTGAGGTTGCCGGTGACGTTCACGTGCGGGAAGAGGTTGAACTGCTGGAAGACCATCCCGATGCGGCGGCGGACGGCATCGATGTCCACGTCGGGGTCGGTGAGCTCGGTACCGCCCACGTGGACGGTGCCCCGGCTCGGCTCCTCCAGCAGGTTCACGCAGCGCAGCAGCGTCGACTTGCCGGAGCCGGACGGGCCGATGACGCAGACGACCTCGCCGGGGGCGACGTCGAGGTCGATGCCGCGCAGGACGTGGTTGTCGCCGAAGGACTTGTGCAGATCGCGGATCTCGATCTCCGGGCGGTCCGTCGGCGGCGTGCGCGTCGGCGCCGTGTCCGCCGGTGGTGTCTGCTGTGGCATGTCTTCCTCACGTGGCCTTGTCGGCACGGGCTTCCAGGCGGCGCACCACGAAGCTCAGCGGCACGGTCACCAGGAGGTAGCACAGGCCCGCGACCAGGATCGGGGTGGAGTTGGCGGTCTCGCTGGCGAGGTCCCGGCCGAATTTCGTCAGTTCCCGCTGCTCCAGCGTCACCCCGAGGAAGAGCACCAGGGAGGAGTCCTTGAAGAGCAGCACCAGTTCGTTGGTGAGCGGCGGGATCACGATGCGGAAGGCCTGCGGGATGATCACCGAGGCCATGGCGCGGGCGTGCGAGAAGCCCAGCGAACGGGCCGCCTCCATCTGCCCCTTGGGCACGGCCTGGATGCCGGCCCGAATCGTTTCCGCCATGTAGGCGGCCGCCACCAGGCCGAGGCCGAGCGCGACCTTGCCGTAGATGCCGCCGGGGATCTGGGTGCCGGGGAAGGCGAGCGGCACCGCCACGCCCACGAAGATGAAGATGAGCAGCGCGGGCAGGCCCCGGAACAGTTCGATGTATACACCGGCGGCCCATCGGTAGGGGGCCACCGAGGAGAGCCTCATCATGGCGACGACCAGGCCGAGTACGAGGCCGAAGAGGAATCCGGAGAAGGTGTACACCACCGTGTTGCGCAGGGCGATGGTGATGATGTCCGGGAAGAGCCGGGCGGCCAGGCCGGGCTGCGCGAACTGGTTCGCCAGCCGGCCCCAGTCGGCGAGGACGGCCACCAGGACCAGTACGGCCACGAAGACCGCGTACTGGATCCACTGCCAGACCCGGCGCCGCTGGCGCCGGGTCAGCCGAGAGGTCACGAGGTGGCCTGGGGCAGGGGGCCGATCCACTGTTCGTAGAGCTTCTTGTAGGTGCCGTCGGCCTTGGCGGTGGTGATCGCCTTGTCGATCGCGGCGAGGAGGGCGGCGTTGCCCTTCTTCACCGAGAAGCCGTACTTCTCGCCGGTGTCGATGTTCTGGCCCAGGACGAACTCGGCGGCGTTCGCCTTGTCCTTGAGCCAGCCCTGGACGACCGGGTAGTCGATCACGACCGCGTCGACCTGGCCGGTGCGCAGTCCGTTCAGCACCGCGTCGGAGCTCTCGAAGGAGACCGGGTTGAACCCCTGTGCCTTGGCGTAGCTCTCCCCGGTGGTCTCCGCCTGCGCGCCCAGTTTCCCGCCCTTGGCCTTGAGTTCGGCGAGCGTGGTGACACCGCTCTTCTTGGTGGCGAGGAGGGCCTGGGTGGCGTCGAAATAGGGGACGGAGAAGTCCACGTTCTTCTTGCGTTCGTCGGTGATCGTCATGCCGGCCGCGGCGAGGTCGCACTGGCCGGAGTTCAGGAAGGCCCCGGTCTTGAAGTTCTCGAACGGAGTGTCGAGGACCTTCTGTTCGACCTTGAGGTTCCGGGCGACGAGGTCGATCAGGGCCACGTCGAAGCCGACGACCTTGCCGTTCTGTTCGAACTGGAAGGGCGGGTACGGCAGATGGGTGCAGGTGGTCAGCTTGCCCTTCTCCACGACCGGGACGCCTCCGGCCGCCTCCCCCGGGCCGCTGCCGCCGGAGGAGCAGCCCGCGGCGAGGAACACGCCCGCCGCGGCGGCGAGGCCGGCCGTGGCGCGGATACGGAGACTGCTGCGCTGACTGCGGTGTCCTGCGGCCGTCCGGAACACGGGTGACCTCCACGGATGCGGGGTGGGAGCGGTCGCGGGAGGGGACCGTCCGTCGAGATCGTAAGCCCGGGGCGGTACGGGACGGCGGAGCCGGCGTGACGCGGCGCAGACGTGGCCGGACATCGCCCTCGCGCGGCCGGACAGTGCCTGTTGCGCCCCGCCACCCGATCGGCCCCGGCTCAGCGCTGCGGGCAGGTCTTCCAGGCGAAGTGGTACTTGGTGTTGATGCTGCCGTCGGTGGAGTCCATCGTCAGGAAGCTGGTGGTGTTGGCCGTGTCGGACGTGCCGGCCTGCGCGAGCAGCTCGGTGTTGATGTTGAGGTTCCGCTTCGCCCCGCACGGGTGGTAGACGAGGGCCTCGATCGCGACCTGGTCGCTGGCCTGCCAGTTGTCCTGGTAGCGGCCGCGCAGGGTGTGGCTGCGGCGGGCGGTCTCGGACATGCCCTGGAAGTAGTAGCTGGCCCTCTGCTCACCGCTCGCGCCGGGCGCGAGGCTGGCGAAGCCACGGTAGTCCGCCTGGGTGATGGCGAAGGTGTAGCCCTGGGGAACGTTCACGCTCAGGCCGAGCTGGCAGTTCTTGCGGAAGTCGGTCGCCTTGGCGTCCTTGCCGACCTGCGCCGTGTACTCGCTGTAGGCCACCGTGAAGGCGGTGTTGTCGGGGGAGACCGCGACGGTGGCGCTGCCGGGCCGGCAGCCGGAGCCGTTGACCTGGACCACGTCGATGGTGATCCTGTCGGAGGGCGCGGAGGTCGGGGCGGTGGTGGCGGCCCCCGCGGAGGGCGTGAGGGCGGAGGCGGCGAGGGCCGCTGCCGCGCCGGCGATGAACACCGTTCTGAACATGGGAAGTCCTTCCGATCGCTGCTCTGCGTGACCGGCTCGAACCGTTCCACACCGCCCGCGACCACCGCCGTAGGCGCGGCACGCACCGCGTCCGGGGCAGCGGCGTGTCCCCCCGGACGGCCGAGTCGACCGTGCGAGCCGGCCGGGCGGGACGGCTCGTGTCACCCACTCGTTCGGCCTAGGGCACCAGGACCACCTTGCCGAGGTTGCGGCGCGCCTCGATGACGGCGTGGGCGCGGGCCGCCTCGGCGAGCGGGATCTCCTCGTGGACGGCGGGGCGCAGGGTGCCCGCCGCGTACAGCTCCCAGAGTTCGCGCTGCCAGCGGTCGTAGAGTTCGGGCTTGCCGAAGGCGATCGCCCGCATCTGGAAGCCGATCATCGAGGCGCCGCGGACGAGCAGCTCGTAGGCCTCGACCGTACCGCCGCCCGAGCCGTACGCCACGATGCGTCCGCCGGTGGCGAGGGCGCGGACGGCGGGGCCGAGCAGGGCGCCGCCGACGCCGTCGAGGACCACGTCGTACGGGGCTCCCCAGTCGGCGTCCTCGTACAGCACGACCCGGTCCGCGCCCAGCCCGCGGACGAAATCGGCCTTGTCGGCGCTGCTGACGGCGGCGACGACGCGCCCGGCCCCGGCGGCCTTCGCGTACTGGAGGGCGAGGCCGCCGACCGCGCCCGCCGCGGCGGTGACCAGGACCGACTCGCCGGGCTCGACGCGGGCGGCCGCGTGGGCGCCGCGGGCCACGAGGCCGCTGCGCAGCAGCGCGACGGCCTGGACCGCGCTCACGCCGTCGGGGATGCGGGAGGCCAGTGCGGCACCCAGGACCGCGAACTCGGCGTAGGCGTCGGCGAAGCACAGTCCGGTGACCCGGTCCCCGACGGCGAAGCCGCTCACCCCGGGGCCGGCGGCGACGACCTCTCCGGCGATCTCGCCGCCGAAGGAGACGGGCCCGTCACCCTCCCTGACCTTGCGCACGGTGGGCAGCGTCACGCCGACGGCTTCGGCCCGGACGAGCAGTTCACCGGGGCCCGCGACGGGCCGTTCGACGTGCTCGGCGAACAGCACCTCGGGTCCGCCGTTGACCTCGTGACGGATGCGCAGCACAGGACCTCCCCGATCCGGATTCATTGGATGTCCCAACGATAAGCGGGAAATCGTGGGGACGTCCAACGACTTTCGTTAGGCTGGCCCCATGACGTCCCCCCTCGCGCACATCCGGTCCCTTCCGACCTGGCTCGTCGGCCGCGTCGCGGCACGCGGCCGCGGGCTGGTCGCCGACGCGCTCTCCGCCGAGGGGCTGGGCCTCATGCACCACGCGGTGCTGGCCGCGACCGCCGAGTACGGGCCCGTCGCCCAGGCCGACCTGTGCCGCCTCCTGGCGGTCGACCCGAAGGACATGGTGGGCCTCCTCAACCACCTCCAGCAGAGCGGACTCCTCCTGCGCACCCCCGACCCCGCCGACCGCCGCAAGAACGCCGTCACGGTCACCCCGGAGGGCGCGGCGACCCTCACCCGCTGCGCACGGCTCGCCGCGACGGCCAACGCGGCGCTGCTGGCTCCGCTGGACCCGGACGAACGGCGGCAGCTGATCGCCCTGCTGACGCGGCTCCACGAGGCACCGCAGCCCGGCGCGTCGTGAGGTGGGGCGAGGGGGGTCAGGCGAGGCGACGCCTCCAACACCCTGCCATGCGCGACCCGTTGCGCTGTAGGCTCGCCGCATGATCGAGATTCGTCGTGCGGGCCCGGCCGACGGGACCGTGCTCGGTGACATCCACGCCGCGGCCTGGGAGGCCGTCTACGCGCCCTTCTTCGCCCCCGATTTCGCCGCACGGGCGGTGGAGGACCGGCGGCACCGCTGGCACGCGCGGGTGGGCGGGGGTTCCGAGACGGTACTGCTCGCCGCGGTCGACGGCCGCCCGCTGGCCCTCAGCTTCTTCGCCCCCTCCCCCGACCGGCCCGGCCTCGCCGAGATCTTCTCCGTCTACGGCCACCCCGACGGCTGGGGCAGCGGGGTCGCCGCCGCCCTGATGGACGCGACCCTGAGCCGGCTGCGCGAGGACGGATTCACCCGGGTGCACCTGTGGACGCTGCGCGGGACACCGCAGTCGCGCCGCTTCTACACCAAGTGCGGCTTCACCGAGACCGGCGCCTCGCGCCCCCACGACTTCGGCGACGGCAACCCCCTGGACGAGGTCGAGTACGAACGGGCCTGCTGACGCACCCCACACTCCTGACGCCCCCCGCGCCCGCACCTCCCGAGCCCTGTGAAAGAGTGCCGGAAGAGGCGAACCCCCAGGTCAGGAAGGCACCACCCGATGAGCACAGCCGAGCAGCCCGATCACGCGACGGCCGTCGCCGCCCAGAGCGCACGCTTCGTGGACCTGGTCCGCGGCGCCGACCTGACGGCCCCCGTGCCCACCTGTCCGGGCTGGACCCTCGCCGACCTGGTCCGGCACTGCGGGGGCGTGCACCGCTGGTTCTCCGCGCTGCTGCTCCGGAAGGTGCAGGAACGCCCGACGAGCCGTGACGTGGACCTGCGCCTTCCCGAGCGCGAGGAGGACTACGCCGACTGGCTGGCCGCCGGCGCCGCCGCGGCGGCCGAGGTGTTCGCCGGAACCGACCCCGACGCACCCATGTGGGTCTGGGGAGCCGACGGCCACGCCCGGTTCTGGATCCGCCGGATGCTGTTCGAGACCCTGGTCCACCGCGTCGACGCGGAGCGCGCCCTCGGGCTCGCCTCATCGATCGACGCCCCGCTCGCGCGGGACGGCGTCGACGAGTTCCTCGTCAACCTGCCCTACGCCACCCCCTTCGCGCCCGGGGTGGCCCACCTGCGGGGTACGGACCGGACGATCCGCTTCCGGTGCACCGACACGGACGGCTCGTGGCTGGTCCGCCTGCGGCCCGACGGCTTCGGCCTCGTCGCCGACGGGGCGGGGGACGGCGCCGGGGCCGAAGCCGCCGACGCGGCCGTCAGCGCGCCGGCCGCCGATCTGCTGCTGGTCCTCTACGGCCGCACCGCGCGCACGGCGCCGGGTGTGGAGTGCACCGGGGACGCGGCCCTGCTCGACCTCTGGTTCGCCCACTCGGCGTTCTGACCCCGCCCGGCGCGCCGGACGGTCCGGTCGGCGCGCCCGGCGGTCCGGTCGCCCCGGACGGCTATCCGGCCGCCGGGCCCTGCGGGAGGGCGCGGGCCAGCCCCGGATAGTCCAGCACCAGCCCGTCCCCGTCGAACTCGACGTCGCTCTGGAAGTCGCCGGACTCGTACCGGATCCGCGCACTCCGCCCGGCGGGGCCGAGGGGCGTGTACGTCTGCCGGCTCGCGGTGACCTCCAGGCCGGGCACCGAGACCCAGGCCATCAGAAAGGCGTGCGCAGCGCCCGCCGGGCTCCGGTGCAGGCCGTGCCGGAGCACCGGCATCGTGTTGGTGAGCGGGCACAGGCCCAGGTCGCAGTCGAGGGCGCCGTCGAGGTCGGGGCGGTGCTCGCCGTCGACGCTCCAGCGGCCCGCGTCGTGGCGCAGGTCCAGGGTCCTGCGCCCGGCCCCGGTCTCGGTCTCGACCGTGACCCGCAGCGCGGAGGTCACGTACGCGTCGCCGGTCTCCAGTGCGTACGTGACCCAGTACGGCTCGGGCTCCAGCCCCACGGCCCGCCCCCGTGCCGTGAGGGAGCGGTCCGTGAGGCCGGCCCAAGCCGTCGAGTATCCGCCGCCGGGGAGGATTTCCCAGGTGCGTGCCAGGTGCTGCCCGTTCATGGGAACGAGCCTAACCGGCGCCGGGTTCCCGCCCCGTGGCGGGAATCAGAAGTTGATCATGTGGCCAGCCAGTCCGTGGACGGCCTCCTTGACCGCCTCGCCGAGGGTCGGGTGCGCGTGGACGTTGCGCGCGACCTCGTGGACCGTCAGGTCCCACTGCTGCGCCAGCGTCAGCTCCGGCAGGAGCTCGGTGACGTCGGGGCCGATCAGGTGGGCACCGATGATCTCGCCGTGCGTGGCGTCGCTGATCAGCTTCACGAAGCCGGCGGTGTCACCGAGGCCGTGCGCCTTGCCGTTGGCGGTGAAGGGGAACTTGGCGACGCGGACGTCGAAGCCCTTCTCCTTCGCCTGCGCCTCGGTCCAGCCGAAGCTCGCGATCTGCGGCTGGCAGTAGGTCGCCCGCGGGATCATCGGGTAGTCCAGCTCCATCGTCTCCGCGTCCGCGATGGTCTCGGCGGCGACGACGCCCATGGCCTCCGCCGTGTGCGCGAGCATCAGCTTGGCGGTGACGTCGCCGATGGCGTAGATGTGCGGCACCGAGGTGCGGCAGCGGCCGTCGACGTCGATGGCGCCGCGCTCGGTGACCCGTACGCCGGTGGCCTCCAGCCCGTAGCCGGTGACGTTCGGCGCGAAGCCGATGGCCTGGAGCACCTTGTCGGCCTCCAGCACCTTCGTCGCGCCGTCGGCGCCGGTGACGGTCACCCGGACCTGCGGGCCCGACTCGTCGATCGACTCGACGCGGGTCGAGGTCAGGACGTCGATCCCCAGCTTGCGGTACTGCTTGGCCAGTTCGGCGGAGACGTCCGCGTCCTCCAGCGGGGCGATCCGGTCCAGGAACTCGACGATGGTGACCTTCACGCCGTAGTTGTGCAGGACGTACGCGAACTCGATGCCGATGGCGCCGGCGCCCGCGATCACGATGGACCCCGGCACGTCCTCGGCGAGGATCTGCTCCTCGTAGGTGACCACGCGGTCGCTGCGCCGCGTGCCGGGCAGCAGCTTCGGGGTGGCGCCGGTGGCGATGATGCAGTCGCCGAAGGTGATCTCCCGGGTGGTGCCGCCCGCCTCGTCGACCCGCAGGGTCCGCTCGTCCAGGAAGGTCCCCCGGCCGTCGAACTCGGTGATCCCGTTCTTCTTCATCAGGTAGTGGACGCCCTTGACCCGGCCGTCCGCGACCCGGCGGCTGCGCCGGAACGCCTCGCCGTAGTCGAAGGACACCTCGCCGTCCACCTTGATGCCGAAGGTCTTGGCCTCGTGGGTGAACAGGTGTGCCAGCTCGGCGTTGCGCAGGAGCGCCTTGGTGGGGATGCAGCCGACGTTCAGGCAGACGCCGCCCCAGTACTTCTCCTCGACGACCGCGACGCTGCGTCCCAGCTGGGCGGCACGGATGGCGGCAACGTATCCGCCGGGGCCGGCCCCGAGGACGACGACGTCGAAATGCTCCTGCATGGATGGATTCCTTCCCATAACAAGTCGTGCGCACGTGAGTTCACGCCCACGTTACGCCGGGTTCCGGGAGCGGGTGTTCGAAGATCACCTCAAGGCCCGCAACCTTTTGCTCCGCCGTGCCCTCTCCTTGGTTGGCACGCCGACGCGGGCCGACGGGCCCGCGGGTCCCGACCGATAGCCGACAGAAGGTCTCACCGATCCATGAAGCTGACGAGTGGTGCTCCCCTCGTGCTGGCCCTGCTGTGCACGCTCCTGTTGTTCGCCCTGACGGTCTGGCTGTGGCCACGGCTGTCGAAGGGCGGCCCCCGCAGGGTGTTCGGCCGGGTCGCGCTGGTCGTCGTGCTCCAGCTGCTGCTCGTGGCCTCGATCGGACTGGCGGCCAACCGGAGCTTCCTGATCTACGGATCGTGGGCCGAGCTGGCCGGGCACGCGCAGGCGCCGCCGGCCCTCGACGCGGGGCAGGGTGACGCTTCGGGCGTGAAGATCCTCGGCCGCCAGCCGGTCGACGTGCCCGGCGGCGCCACCCCGCGCGTGGGAGGCGTGATCGAGAAGGTGACGATCCAGGGGCAGCGGTCCAAGACCGCCACTTCGGCCTACGTGTACCTGCCGCCCGAGTACTTCCAGAAGGGCAACGAGCACAAGACGTTCCCCGCCACCGTGGTCCTCACCGGTTTCCCGGGCACGTCGGAGAACCTGATCAAGGGACTCGACTACCCGAAGACGGCCTGGAAGCTGGCCAAGCACAAGAAGACGCAGCCGATGGTCCTCGTGATGATGCGGCCGTCGGTGATCCCCACCCGCAACACCCAGTGCGTGGACGTCCCCGGGGGGCCGCAGAGCGAGACGTACTTCGCCACCGACCTCCCGCAGGCGGTCTCGGGTACGTACCGGGTGAAGAACGTGCCGTCGAGCTGGGCCATCATGGGCGACTCCACGGGCGGTTACTGCGCCCTGAAGATCGCTCTGGAGCACCCCGAGCGCTACGCGGCCGGGGTCGGCCTCTCGGCCGACTACAAGCCGGAGATCGACGCGGACTCGGGCGACCTGTTCCACGGCAACAAGGAGGAGGAGAAGCGGGCGGACCTGCTGTGGAGCCTGGACCACCTGCCGCAGGGCAAGTCCTCCTTCCTGGTCACCAGCTCCCTGCAGGGCGAGCCGAACCTCAAGCCGACGCAGCAGTTCATCAAGAAGGTGAAGGCCCCCGCGCACGTCTCGTCGATCACCCTCGACCACGGCGGGCACAACTTCAACACTTGGAGGCGCGAGATCCCGCCCTCCCTGGAGTGGGTCAGCGCCCGCCTCAACGCGGGGTGAGCTCGCGGCGGGCGCGCCGCCGCTCCGTGCCTGCCCTCCGTGCCTGCCCTCCGTGCCTGCCCTCTGCGCCGCCCCTCCGCTCCTGCCGTCAGGCCTGCGCCGTGGGACGGACGACGATCTCGCTGACGTCGATGCCGTCGGGCTGCCCGATCGCGTAACCGATGGCGGAGGCGATGGCGGAGGGCGGCATGGCGATCTCGTCCCGCTGCCGGGTCATCGCCGCCGCCACCTCGGGACTCGCCCCTTTGCCCACGCCCTCCGTGTGGGTGAAGCCGGGCGAGACGAGGGTGACGCGGAGGTCGGGACCGGCCTCCTGCCGCAGTCCTTCGGTCAGGACCTTCACGGCCGTCTTCGTGGCCGCGTAGACGGTCTGGGGAGCCTTGACCACGTAGGCGGCGGTGGAGGCCACGTTGACGAACTGACCGGAACCCTGCCGCCGGAAGACGGGCAGCGCCGCCCCGATGCCGTTCAGCAGGCCCGTGATGTGGGTGGCGACCATGGCGTCCCAGTCGTCCTGGCGCAATTCGTCCAGCGGCGAGACCGCCATGGTGCCGGCGTTGGAGACCAGGACGTCGAGCCGGCCGAAGCGGTCGACCGCCGCGCCGGTCAGGCGCCGGAGGTCCTCGCGGCGCGCGACGTCGACGACGACACCTACGGCCGAGCCGCCCCGCTCCCTGATCCGGTCCACCACCGCGTTCAGCCGGTCCTCCCGCCGGGCTCCGAGCACCAGGTGGGCCCCCCGTTCGGCGAGATGGACCGCCGTCGCCTCTCCGATGCCGCTGCTGGCGCCCGTGAGTGCGATGACCTTGCCCTCGATGCCTGACATGGCCCGTCCTTCCGTGAGGGGTGCTGCGGGCCGGCGTGCTGGCCTACAGTGGAAGTGGGGGAGCCCCCACTTACTTCAGGCTAAGTGGACACGCCCCCACTTAGCAAGGCGGAGAGCCTGAGAGGGGATGGCGAGCGCTCATGACCGAGGGAGCACAACGGCCGTTGCGGGCCGACGCACGGCGCAACCGGGAGAAGATCCTCACGGCCGCGGTGCACGTATTCGCGACGGAGGGGCTCGACGCCCACCTGGAGCGCATCGCCAAGGAGGCGGGAGTGGGCAGCGCCACGCTGTACCGCAACTTCCCCACCCGCGAAGCACTGGTCGAGGCGGTCTACCGCAACGAGGTGGCCCGGCTGTGCGACGCGGCCCCCACCCTGCTGGCAACGGAGCCGCCGCTGGACGCCCTGCGCGCCTGGACCCGTCTCTTCCTCGACTACGTGACCGCCAAGTACGGCATGATCGACGCCCTGCGCGCCATCGCCGCCGCCGGCGACAGCCCGTACGGCCACAGCCGCGAAATGATCCACGCCGCCCTGAGCTCCCTCATGGACGCGTGCGTGGCCGCGGGGACGATCCGCACGGACATCGGCCCCGCCGACATCGGCGCCGCCCTCGAAGGCATCGCCCTCACCTCGGCGGGCCCCGAACGACGACAGCGGGCGGAGCGCCTGCTCGACCTCACCCTGGACGGCCTCAAGACCCGCCCGTGAGACCCGGTCCCGGGCCGGAGCCCCGGGCCCCGGCAGCCCCCCGGGCCCCACGGCCCACCAGCGGTCCGACGGGCCGTCCCGCACCCACTCCGCACCCCGGCAGTGGCGCAAGTCCCCCCGGCTGCACGAGCAGGCGCGCACCGGCCGCTACGGCGGCGGGGACGCGACCGTCGGCACGCGCCGTACGTGGCCGACCATCGACTGGTCGTTCCAGACCGTGCTGCGCGAGTTCGAGCTGCGCGAGGTCGCCCCGCACGTCGAGCTCTGGGTGCGGACCGGTGACCTGCGGGTCGACAGCGACGACTGCAGCAGCTCGAACGCCGACGACCTCGTCGTCACCGACCGGCAGCTGCGCTACGTGGCCGAACAGTTCGAGCACGTCATCCGCCCGCGCGAGGCCCGGGTGTTCGGCACCCCGACCCCGCGCGACGGGAGCAACGCCAAACCGGAACTGCTGGACCCGAGCATTCCGGCGGACGCCTGGCGCGGGCCGGGCGACCGGCTCGTCGTACTCGTCGACAACATCGCGTCCGGCGGCGAGTTCCTCTCGGACGCCGTCGCCGCGGTCGACCGCAACTTCGTCGTCATCGAGGCCGCCGGCTGGAAGACCATGGTCGGCCCCGAGCCGCCGTCCCTCGGCCCGGCCCCGTGCCGCGTCTGGGAGGGATTCCCCCTCCCCCACTACATCGAGGGCCTGCTCGCCCACGAGTACAACCACGCGATCTGGAACAGCAGGGCCGACGACGTCAGCGGCCCCAACTGGATCGTCGAGGGAACGGCCGAATGGGCCAGGTGGCTGGTCGGCTACGACGACCGGCGTCAGGACGCCCTGAAGAACCTCAAGGTCGGATGCTTCCAGGGCCGCCAGAACGCGATGATGCCCCCGGGATACACCGACCCGTACGGCGACCGGAACGGCGGCCCCGAGAACTCCCTCTCGGTATGGCCCGATCCCGGCCAGAGCTTCCTCTGTGACTACGGCGGCGCCGAGATCATGATCCACACGCTCAACGAGCGCTACGGAACCGGCTTCGTCAAGGACCTGCTGTTCGCGGGCGGCGGCTCCGGCTTCGACCGGCTCTCCAAGACCCTGGCACGCCACCACGCCAAGGAGACCCCCTTCGACCTCCTCAAGGACTGGTCCACCACGGCGGCGCTCGACGGCGTCCTCGACGACGGCGCACGGCCGGCCGGACACTCCGGGGCCGGCCGCTTCCGGGCGAAGGCGCTCCACTCGACGGTGAACTTCGACACGCCCTTCGCCTACTCCCGCCCCGGCGCGCCCTCCAACGGCGCCGACTACGTACGCCTGCGCGACGGCGCGGGCGGGTACCTCACGGCCGACGCGCTGCGCTCCCTGACCTTCGACGCGCCGGCCGTCTACCCGACGCGCCCGGTGGAGTGGAGCGTCGATCCGGACGGCCACGCCGCCGGGGACCCCGCCCTCTCCTCCGGCCCGCCGGGCGACGAGGTCAGCTTCGACCGCAGCATCGTACGGTCGGTCACCGTCGACCCGGCCGACCCCACCCTCTCCTTCGACGCCCGCTGGGACATCGAGCCCGGCTACGACATCGGTGCCGTGCAGGTGTCCACCGACGGGGGCGCCACCTTCACCTCCCGCCGGAGCGCCGGGATGACCACCGCCTTCCCCGACGCCGCCGCCGGCATCGCCGCACTGGCACCGGGGTTCAACGGCGATTCCGGCGGCTGGACCCACCAGACGATCGACCTCTCCGACCTCGCCGGCCGGACCGTCCTGGTGGCCTTCCGCTACGTCACCGACAGCAGCGTGACCCGGCCGGGCCTGTGGATCGACAACCTCAGGGCCGGGGCCACCCCGGTCTCCGACGGTTCGACCCTGACCGGCTGGCAGACCATCAGCGCCTACCAGGTCAAGAGGATCCCGGGGATCAGCCTCCGCCTCGTGGCCTACACGGCGGACCACCGGCAGGTCTGGGCCGCCGACGTGCCCCTGGACGCCGACCACCACGCGGCGCTGGGCCGGGAGCAACTGCGCCGCCTGCTGGACGGCAAGGCCGAAACGGTCGCGGCGATCGTCGACCACTACGAGCCGACCGAGACGATCCTGGCCCCCGCCCCCTACCGGCTCACCGTCAACGGCGTCCTCCAGCCCGGCGGATGACCCGTACGCGCCCGTAGAGGCCGGTAGGACCCCCTTGACCGGGGCGGGGAGAGCACGCGGTGCTCCCCGCCCCGGCCGGGGCCCTCGCGGGGTGATGGAGACCGCTCACCTCGTGCGTCGGCCGAGGCCGACGGCGACCAGCAGCGCCACCACCGTCACCAGGGCCGCGTCGAGCGCCAGCACCGTCCGGACCCCGTCGAAGAGCGAGGTCCGCGTGGTGGCCAGGACGCCCAGCAGCGGGATGCCGATGGTCAGGCCGACCTGCTGGGTCGTGGTGACCAGGCCGGTCGCCAGCCCCTGCTGCGCGTCCGGCACCCCACTGGTCACGATGATCCCGTAGGAGATGATCGCGCCGAGGTGGCACATGCTCGCCACCGAGACGGCGACGGTGGCGAGCAGGGCACCCGACTCCGCGCCCACGGCGAGCAGCGCGGCGGTGAACACGCCCTGGCCGAGCAGCGAACCGACCAGGGTGCGCCGGGCACCGAAGCGGCCGATGAAGCGGGGGGCGTACGAGCCGGCGACGGCGGAGGCGACGCCCTGGACGCCGAAGACGAGGCCCGTCAGGAACGAGGACAGGCCCAGGGTCTCCTGGAGGTAGAGCGTCAGGACGAACACGACCGTCGACATCATCGAGAAGGTCACCAGTCCGCCGATGTTGCCCCAGGCGACGGTGCCGCGCTTGAGCATCGGCAGCGAGACCAGCGGTGCGGGCGCCTTCGACTCCACCACCGCGAACGCGGCGAGCAGCAGGACCCCGGCCGCCAGTGAGACGAGGACGTCCGTGCCGCCGAAGCCGCGCTCGGCGGCGCTGGACAGGGCGTAGATCAGGGCGAGCAGACCGCCGGTGACGGTGATGGCGCCCGGTACGTCCAGCCACGGCCGCTCCGGGGTGCGGGACTCGGGCAGCAGCCGGGGGGCGAGGCACAGGACGATCAGGGCGGCCGCCGCGAGCAGGCCCATGGTGGAGCGCCAGCCGAGGGTGTCGGTCATGACGCCGCCGAGCACCATGCCGACGGTGAAGCCCAGGGAGAGCAGGGTGCCGGAGATGCCGAGCGCCTTGTCGCGCAACGGGCCCTCGGGGAAGGTCGTGGTCAGCAGGGACATGCCGGTCGGCACGACGACCGCCGCGCCCAGCCCCTGGAGGGCGCGTCCGGTCAGGAAGGAGGTGGGGTCCCAGGCGAGGGTGGCGAGCAGCGAGGCCCCGCCGAAGAGGGCCAGGCCGGCCAGGAAGAGCCTCTTGCGCCCGTACAGGTCGGCGATCCGGCCGAAGAGGAGCAGGAATCCGCCGGAGGGCAGGGCGAAGGCGGTGACCGCCCACTGCAGGGCGGACCGGCTCAGGCCGAGGTCCTTGCCGAGGACGGGCAGGGCCACGTTCAGGACCGAGAAGTCGAGCGCCACCATGAACTGGGCTGCGCAGAGCACGAAGAGGACGAGCCGGGCCCGTCCGGTGAGCCGGTGGCCCTCGGGCGCCACCGTGTGCGGTCCGGTGACCGCCGTCTGTGTGTCGATCGTCATGGGCACCACCTTCGCCGCGCGGGAATGCCCGTGAAGAGCGGGAACTTATCCTGTTGTTGCCACCACCAGGCAGCCGACAGGGGGAATGTCCGTGGCCACGCCGATCGACGAGCACCGCCGGAGCGAACTGCGGGCGTTCCTGATGAACCGGCGCGCCCGGATCTCGCCCGCGGAGGCCGGACTGCCGGACGGCGGGGCCCGCCGCCGCACTCCGGGACTGCGCCGGGAGGAGGTCGCGGTGCTGGCGGGGGTCGGGGTGTCCTGGTACCAGTGGCTGGAGCAGGGGCGTGACATCACGGTGTCCTCGCAGGTCCTGGACTCGGTGAGCCGGGTCCTCAAGCTGACGAGCGCCGAGCGCCGGCACCTGTACGTCCTGGCCGGGCTCAATCCGCCCGCCCTCGAAGTCGAGCCGGGCGACCGGGACATGTGCCACGGCCTGAAGCGGCTGATCGACGCCTGGATGCCGTTCCCGGCGCACATCATGGACGTGTACTGGAACACGGTGATGTACAACGACGCCGCCGCCATGGTGTTCGGGATGCGGCCCGAGATCGTGCAGAACTGCCTGATCGCCTTCTTCACCGACCCCATCCACCGGGCCCGCTCGCCGCACTGGGAGGAGGTCGCCCGCGAGGTGGTGGCGCAGTTCCGGACCGCCTGCTCGGAGCATCCGCGGGACGAGGGGTTCCGGGCGGTCCTGGAGGAGGCGCGGGAACTGAGCCCGCGGTTCGCCGAGTTGTGGAAGGAGCGGGACGTGCGGCCGGGCGGTCTGCTGCACAAGCGCATGGAGCATCCCGTCGTCGGCACGCTCGAAGTGGAGTCGACCCAGCTGCGCGTGCCCGCCCGTCCCGATCTGTCGATCGTGCTGCACACGCCGCTGCCGGGCACCGAAACGGCCGAGAAGCTGGAGTGGCTGACCTCGCCGGAGGGCCGGCGCGGCCTGATGTACCCGGTCGCCGGGTGAGCCGGTTGTCCCGCCGCCGGAGGTCCGCAGCCGCTAGGGTGCCCCGAGTGGGTTGACGGACAACGGAGTTCGGGGGGCGAGCGACGGCGATGGAGATCGTGACGGCGGCCGCGGGAATCCTGGGCAAGCTGGCGTCCAAACCGCTGGCGGACACCGCGTTGCGCAAGGAGGCGGTGCTGCGGGCCCTGCGGGCGGTCCGGCTCGACCCCACGGTGCCGCCGCAGGACTTCGGCAGCCTCTACGCACACACGCTGATCGAGTACTGCCTCGGCCGCCCCGCGCCCGTGCTCGCCTTCTTCCGGAACCCCTACGTGCTGGAGTCCTTCCGGCGCTCCTTCTCCGAAGGCGACTGGGCGGCGTTCCGTGCGGAGGCGGCGCACGCCGTGGAACGCAACCGGGAGACGGCCGAGTTCGGGCATCTCGGCCACGGGTTCGAAGAGCACGTGGACGGGTTCACAGCGGCGTTCCAGGGGCTCGTGGACCGCAGCCGGGCACCGCACGAGGCACGGCTGGAGCAGAAGATCGACGTGTTCCTGGAACGGGTGAGCCAGACCCGGGTCGAGGAGGAGAGCCACCGCACCCGTACCGAACCGGGCCGCTCCGAACTCTCCCCCGCGCAACGCCTGATGGACGACGTGCACGAGTGGTTCACCGCCGTCGGCTACGAGATCCGGCGCACGTGGGAGGCGGCCGACGGGTGCGTCGCCCTGCTGGTGGACATCCCCCAGCGCCGCCCCGGGCGGTTCGACCGGACGGTCGTGCTCTGCGTCGAGGGGGAGCTCCTGCCGCACCACGTGCGGCTGGTCGGCGAACTGACCGCCGCCGAGGGGGCCCTGGAGGGCTGGGGGCTGGCCCGGCTCAGGGTCAGCGAGGCCGCGCGCCGCCGGGCCGCGGACAGCGGGGACGTGCTGTTCTGCTACTCCTTCGACGAACTCGTGGACCTCGAAGCGAACTTCGAGCCCTACATCGCCTGGGTGGAGGAGGAGGTGCGCCGGCGCGGCATCGACACCCGGTACGTACCCATCTCCTGCGGCAAGGAGGAGATCGACCCGGCCACCGGCCGGCCCCTGGACACCAGCCTCTACCACTGGCGCGACGGCGGGCTGGACGACTACGTGGCGGGCTGGCTCCAGGAGCCCGCCAAGCGGCACCTGTCGGTCCTCGGCGAGTTCGGGATGGGGAAGTCGTGGTTCGCCCTGCACCTGGCCGGCGAGATGGCGCGCGGCTGGCGCGACGCCAGGCGCCGGGGGGTGCCGAGGCCCCGGATCCCGCTGCTGATCCCCCTGCGCGACTACGCCAAGCAGACCACGGTGCAGGGGCTGCTCTCGGAGTTCTTCTTCAACAAGCACAAGATCGACCTGCGCAGCTACGACGTCTTCCGGGTCCTGAACCGCATGGGACGGCTACTCCTCATCTTCGACGGCTTCGACGAGATGGCCGCGCGGGCCGACCGCAACACGGTCGTCGCCAACTTCTGGGAACTGGCCAACGCCGTCGACCCGGGCTCCAAGGTGCTGCTCAGCAGCCGCCAGGAGCATTTCCGCAACGCCCAGGAGGCGCGCAACCTCTTCGGCGCGAAGGTCAGCGCGTCCGCGCTCGGATCCAAGGTGCCCCAGGACGGGCCGAACTTCGACATCGTCGAGCTGGTCCGCTTCGACGACGAGCAGATCGAGCGGATGCTGCGCCACGACCTGTCCGAGGACAAGGTCCGCATGGTGATGGCCCATGACGACGTGCGCGAGCTGATGGGGCGCCCGCTCATGTCGGAGCTGGTGATCGACGCGCTCCCGGAGATCGAGCAGGGCGCCGAGATCGACCTGGCCCGGATCTATCTCTACGCCGTGCAGCGCAAGATGGACCGCGACGTCAGCGCGGAGCGCACGTTCACCTCGCGCGGGGACAAGCTGCTCTTCCTGTGCGAGGTCGCCTGGGAGATGCTCTCCACCCATCGCCTCACCCTCAACTACCGTGACTTCCCGGACCGGTTGCGGTCCTGCTTCGGGTCGACCGTGCAGAGCGCGAAGGACCTGGACTACTGGGAGCAGGACATGCGCAACCAGGGCATGCTGGTGCGCAACGCCGAGGGTGACTACGGGCCTTCGCACAAGTCGCTGCTGGAATTCCTGGTGGCCCTGAAGTTCGCGGCCGAACTCGGTCTGCTCAGCGGCGACTTCATGAAGGTGATCCCGGCGGCCGGGTCGGCGCAGGCCGGGACGCGCGAGTGGACGTGGTCCCGGTACTTCGCGGCGCGCGCGGAGGACGGAACGCTCCCGCCCCTCGGCGAGTTCGTGGCGGAACCGGTGGAGGTGCTGGGCGGCACGTTCGGGGCGTTCGGGCGCGACGAGGCGGTGTACCAGTTCCTGTCCGCGATGGTGCGGGAGTGCCCCGATCACCGGGAGCGGCTGCTCGCGCTGGCCGGCTCGACCGCCGGACGGGAGGCGGAGGCGGGCAACCTCGCGGGCAACTGCCTGAACCTGCTCGTGCTGTGCGGCGGCAGCCTGGAGGGCACCCGGTTGGCGGGGCTCGATCTGGCGGGGTTCGCGCCCCGCAGGTGGTGGGTCGAGGTGTCCCTCGCGGGCGCGGACCTGCGCGGGGCCGATCTCTCGCGGGCGGACCTGGAGGGTGCGGACCTCTCCGGGGCCGACCTCACGGGTGCCCGGCTCGGGGACGGGAACCTGCTGGATGACGGCCGGTCGCGCCGGGGCTTGTTCCACTCCGGCGGAGCGGTGGTCATCACCTCCGGGAACGAGGTGCTCCACTGGCCCGACGGCCGGGTGGACTCCCCTCCCGGCCGGCTGACGGCAAACGGCGACGGCGGACCCGTGGCCGTCGACCACTGGGACGCGACGACCTGGTGGTGCGGGGACGCGGACGGCGGACTGCTGGTGGAGGCCGGGACGGGCCGGGTGACGGGCAGGACGGCCGCCACGGGGGAACACTCCCCGGTGGTCTGGAAGGGCCGGCACGCCTTCGTGGAGTGGGACTTCGCGGGCAGGTGCCTGCGGCTGACGGAGCCGGCCTCGGGCCGTGTCGTCGCGGAGGTGCCCTTCCCCGCCCTACGGCACTGGGTCATCAGCTTCCTGGCGGGCCCGCACGGCATCAGCGCCCTGGTCTACACCGAGGACTCCCTGTACTACGCCGTCGCCGACGAGAACGCCGAGGGCTGCTGGCGCACGCTCAAGGGGGAGGAACACTCCCGGGAGGCCGCGAGCACGGCCATCAGCGCGTCCGGCGACAACGCCCTGCTCATGCTGGACGGCCGGGCCGTCGCGATCGTGGACGCCGCCGGTCAGGAGGTCAGGATCGACGGCAAGGGACTGCCGATCATGGTCCCGGGGGACGGCCCGGTGGACGCCTTCGCCTTCCGCGCCTCGTCGAGGCTGCTGGCCCTGGCCGCCCAGGACCGGCTCTTCGGGTGGAGCATGCGGGTGTCCTCCTCCCTGGAGGCCCGCTGGGTGCTGAAGGTGCCCGGCGGCACCCGTTCGCTCTGGTGCTCCGAGCGGGGCGACCGTCTCCTCGTGGCGACGAAGATGGGCGAGCTGTGGGTGTGCGACTTCCGCAGCGGTGAGATCCTGTCGCGGACCGTGCTGACCGGCCGACTCCGCGGCACCCGCTTCTCGCGCTCCTGCGGCCTGGACCGGGAGACGCTGGACGCCGTCACCCGGGCCGGCGGCGTACTCGTCGACCAGGAGCAGCCCTAGGCCCTGTCGGGCAGGCGCGCGGCGAGGATCATTCCGCTCGCGTAGCCGAGCCGGGCGCAGGCGACCCGGGAGTCCTCCAGCAGCCGTTCGGGGTCGTTCCCGTCCAGGGGGAGGCGCGTCCTGCCCTTGCCCCAGTACGGGTTCATGTCGTCCATCAGGAGCTGTCCGCCGGGCCTCAGTGCGGTGATGGCGTCGTCGAACAGGGAGGCCTTCAACCCGCCGGGGACATCCAGGAAGATCAGGTCGAACTCCCCCAGGGACGGGACGACCTCCTTGGCGTCGCCGACCACCAGCGTCACCCGGTCGGGCCATCCCGCGCCCGCCGCGACGGCGGAGTTGCGCGGGTCGATCTCGACGCTGACGACCTCCACGTCGGTGCGGGAGCGCAGCCCGTGCACGATCCACGCGAGGCCGACGCCGACTCCCGTGCCGAGTTCGAGGATCCGCCCGCCGGTGGGGACCGCCGCCGAGAGGACGGACATCAGTGCGCCCACCTCGGGGCAGCAGGATCTGGCGAACCCGACCTGCCGGGCCCGGGCGTAGGCGGCGCCGACCGCGGGCGGCACCTGCAGGGCCGTTCGCGCGCCCAGGCTCCGCTTCATGCCCTCGACCTCGGCCGTCGACATCTCGCGGTCGAACGTCAGGCTGACCCAGGACCGCGTCGCCGTTTGCTCCATGGCATGCCTCCTCGGACGCGCCCGTTCAGGTGGCTTTCCGGCGCACGACGTGGTAGTGGCGAGCAGCCCGGCCATAAATGATGTTCGCACGGGGGGTGTTGTCCCGCAATTTCGCACCGCATTCGAACACCGGAGCCGGCCGATGCCGCCCCTCCGGAGAAGGGCGCCGCGCCATGGGAGCTTCCAGCAATCACGGGAACCGCAATCCGGAATCCCGCGTGATCCTCGAATTCGACCGCGAGGTGACCGACCAGGAGGTCGAGGAGATGCAGGCCAAGCACAACGCGACCTCCGCGTTCCTGGAGGCCGCGGGCGGCCACCACCACCACGACGACGACGACACTCCCGACGTCGTGGACGCCGGGGAGGTCGACGACCCCGAGTAGCCCCACGAGCCGCAGCTGCGAACCACCACCGGGCGACACGAGAACGGCGCGCAGGTGCGCCGGGACGGCACAGACGGAAAGGCGAGAGATGGACTTGAACGCATTCGACACGGCGCTGTCCCGCAAGCCGTTCGGCGACAGCCCCTACGTGCGGGATCAGATGCACCTCGCGTTCAAACGCCGGCTCGAAGGCCTCAGCCCGTCGGTTCCGGCCGCCGGCCACCTGCTCACCGCACTGCGACGGGCCCGGCCCCGTACCGAATACCGCGCCCTGGGCGATCCGCTCCTGCGCCAGGCCGTCCAGCAGCTGCTGGCCCAGGAGACCATCGGGCCCCGGCGGAACTCGCTGTCCCCGCAGGTGTGCGCCGAGGTGATCGAGGCCGTCGCGCAGCACGTGGAGACCGGCGCCGACCACGGACCGCTGCAGGGCGACCCCGTCGGCGCGCAGTGGCTCGGCGATCCGTCCGACACGCCCTGGGTCTACTCCCCCGGCCGGGACGACGGCCTCCTCGGCCGGACGTTCGACCGCTTCGTCGAGCAGCAGTTCGCCGCCGGGCTGGAGCAACCCGATGAGGGGGACCTGGCACGGCTGCGCCAGGGCTACCGGCTCCTCGGCGAACTCCTCCCGCTGACCTCCCGCGGCGCCCTGAGCCACACTCACCTGATCGGGATCACCTCCGGGACCGACGCGTGGGCGGGCAAGGCGTCGAGCTCGCAGTTCACCTTGGTCGGCATCGTCTTCCTGAACCGCAAGCTCCTCCAGAACCCGTGGTGGGTGGCCGAGCACCTGCTCCACGAGGCCCTCCACCAGAAGCTGTACGACTTCCGCCACGCCCACTCCGTGCTGGCCCGCGACCTCGACGACTCCCCGCACGCCCCCACCGAGGTCCGGCGCGTCGTGTCGCTGTGGAACGTCCCGGGCCTCGACGGGAACAACCGCTGGAACGCCCACCGGACCATGGCGGCCTTCCACGTCTACGTCCACCTGGCCCTGCTGTGCTCCCTCGCGGAGCAGCACGCTCCCCGGCTACGGGACGTCCACGGCCCGCTGGACGCCCCGAGCCCCATGACATCGAGCCGGAAGGCCTTCGAACGGGCCCGCTACCTGGCCGAGAACCTGCGGTCCGAGTGCTGGGACGAACTCGGACTCGCGGGCCGGCGCATGGTCGACTGGCTCAGCGCCGTCCTGGACGCCATGGACCAGGCTCCTCCCCCGGCCGGCTCGTTCCTCCACCTCATCCTCGACCGCTACCTCAAGGAAGCCCGCCGGCTTCGCAAGGCACCGGCCTCCGATGATCTGGCGACCACCCTGGCGGCTCTCGAACGGTCCGAAGCCGAGGCCTTCCGCGAGGTCCTGTCGGCCGTCGGTGCCGAGGAGCAGCTCCACACCGTCACGGCCGGACCGGCGCCGGGGCCCGCCCGGGAGCACGACACCGGCGACCACGCGGCCTTCGCGCAACAGCGCCACCACATCGCCGACACCCTCCTGCGGCTCGCCCCGAACGGCTACAGCCTCGACTCCCTGTGCCGCGCCCCCGGACCGTCCGCGGACGAGATGGTGCGCGTCATGGTGGAGGCCTCCAGCCGGGAGCTGGCAGCGGCCTCCTCCCGTCCCGACCAGGGGCGCCGTACCCCGCGCCGTTGATCCGGGGTGCCGTGACCCGGCGGGTTCACCGGGTCACGGCACCGGCGCCGGCGTGGTCGGGCGCGATCCGGAATCCGCGCGAGGCCCTCAGGGTTCGAGGCGGGTGGGGCGGCCGCCCGGCGGGAGGGCGCGCAGGAGGTCCCACAACGGGCGGGATCCGCCGGCCCATTCGGCGAGGAGGTGACGGTCGACGAGGTGCAGCCGCTGGGACTTCGCGAACCGGGCCGCGTTGTCGGTGATGCGGCCGTTGGTGAGCATGACCAGGACGTCGCCGTGGTGGACCTGCCTGCCGGTCCCGTTGAGTACGTGCAGGTCGGGGGTGCCGACGGGCTTCCCGGCCCAGCCGTCCCTGCGGTGCTTGCACTGGATGACCCACCGCCGGCCGGACGGGTCGGTGGCCTTGACGTCGGCGCCGTTGTCCCCGCGTCCCCCGACCTGCCGTGCGTCCGCGCAGCCGTCGCGGCGCATCAGGTCCCGTACCGCGAACTCGAACTCCCGGTGGTGCAGGGCGTCGAGCTGCCCGAGCGCGTAGCGCACACCGCTCGCCCGCACCCGGTCCCACCGAAGGGCCTCCCTGCGGTGCCACACCCGCGCGGCGGCCACCACGGCGGCCACCGAGAGGACGGCCACCACGGTCCAGGGGTGGGCGGCGAGCCACCGTAGGGCGGTGGCCGCCAGGGCGACCGCGAACGCCGCCGCCAGCACGGCGAGTACCACCTGTTCCGGGAACTGCTTCCGCCGCCGCCGTTGCCGCCGCACGGCGCGGCGCACGGGCCCCCGTACGGGTCGCCGGCGCCGGCGACTCGGCCCGGTCACTGGCCGGCCTGCGACACGCCGTCGACGAGCCGGCCCACGACATCGGCGATGCTCCGGCCCACTTCGGTGGGAGCGAGGACGACACCCAGGGCCAGGACGATGAGCACGGTCATCCTCTCGTCGGACCGGCTCCGGGCCTGGACCCGTCGGCGCAGCCGCAGCACCACGACCACCGACAGCAGTACCGCCACGTCGATCGACAGCAAGCGCCCAGCCCCCCACCCCGAATCCCACCGGGGCCGCGGACGACGGCCCCGTACTCCTGTGTAGCCCGTGCCCGGGCGCGTCGTGCCCGGATCGATGGGGAAAGGCGGCAAATGTGCTGTGGTGGCCGGATCCGCGAGTGCGTGCGTTCGAGTCCGTCCGTGCGACCGGGCGCGGCGGAGCGCCGGCCGCGCCGGCGGCCGTGTCCCGGTGCTACGTGGTGCGGCGGGATCCGAGGACCTCGACGGCCGTGACCATGCGGTCCCAGAACCGTTCGGCGTCCAGGTGCACGGCGACGCGGGCGTTGACGGGGCGGTCCAGGTAGCGGTGGAGGTCCACGACCGTGGCCCCGCGGGTGTAGCGGCCGTGGAGTTCGACCGTGACGTTGGCGTCCTCGACGTCGACGATCGACGGATCGATGACCCGGGCCACCGCTACGGGGTCGTGGAGCGGCGGGTGGGGCATGCCCCACAGGCGGTTGTACGTCGAGGCGAAGAAGGCCAGCAGTTCCGAGCAGACCTGGCCGAGTTCGGTGCCCAGGCCGTCGAAGCGGGCCCGGATCTCGGGCGTGGCGAGGGCCTGGTGGGTGACGTTGAGCCCGCACATGGTCAGGGGGACCCCGCTGCGGAAGACGATGTCGGCGGCCTCCGGGTCGGTCATGATGTTGAACTCGGCCGCCGGGGTGCGGTTGCCCCGTTCGGTGGATCCGCCCATGAGCACGATCTCCCGGATCCGGGCGGCGCTGTCGGGGTGGCGGGTCAGCAGCAGGGCGATGTTGGTCAGCGGGGCCGTCGGCACCAGGGTGACCGGTTCGGGGTGTTCGAGGAGGATGCGGTGGATGAGGTCGACGGCGTGCTCGGGCACCACGTCGACGGTGGGTTCGGGGAACCGGGGTCCGTCCAGCCCCGACGCGCCGTGCACGTCCTCGGCGACGGCGAGCGGCTGGAGCAGCGGCCGTGCGCACCCGGCGGCGATGGGCACGTCGGTGATCCCGGCGATGGTGCACACGCGGCGGGCGTTGAGGGTGGTCTTCTCCAGCGTCTGGTTGCCGGCGACCGTGGTGATGGCGAGCAGGTCGACCGCGGGGTCGGCGGCGGCCAGCATGATCGCGAGGGCGTCGTCGTGCCCGGGGTCGCAGTCGATGATGATCGGGACGGGCACGGGCGGTCCTCCTCGTACGGGGCTGCTGACCTGCCCAGTCTGCCGTCGTCGGGGCGCGTCGGCCGCTCGTTCCGAGCCAAAACGCGCGGCGCCCCGACCCGGTCGGCCGGGTCGGCCGGATGCGGGCGTCGCCCGGTCACGGCCCGAGGCCCGTGCTCCTTGGGACGGGGGCGGTGAGCGGGCGGTGAGCGGGCGGTGAGCCGGTCTCGCCAATGTGGTCCTCGTCGCCGGATCGACCGAGACCCGGCCACCTGACGAGGGAGCGGACCATGGGCATGCTGAACGGCAAGACGGCGCTGGTGACGGGCGGATCCCGGGGCATCGGGCGGGCGATCGCGCTGCGGCTGGCCGACGAGGGCGCCCTGGTCGCCGTCCACTACGGTGGCAACGAGGCCGCCGCCCGGCAGACGGTGGCCCTGATCGAGGAAGCGGGCGGGCAGGCGTTCGCCGTACGGGCGCGGTTCGGTGAAGCGGACGCCGTGGGCCGGCTGTTCGACGGACTGACCGAGGGGCTGGCCGGGCGCGGGCTGGACATCCTGGTCAACAACGCGGGTATGAGTTCGGGCAGTTCGGTCGACACCCTCGGCCTGGAGGAGTTGGCGAACCTGCTCACCGTCAACGTGGTCACGCCGTTCTTCGTCATCCAGCGGGCGCTGACGCTGCTCAACGACGGCGGACGCATCATCAACATGGGTTCGACGGCCAGCCGGTTCGCCGTCACCACGCAGATCGGCTACACCATCACCAAGGCCGCGATCGAGGCGATGGCGCCCTCGCTGGCCAACGAACTGGGCCGGCGCGGGATCACGGTGAACACGGTCGCGCCGGGTGCGGTACGCACCGACATGACGGCCGGATACACCGCCATTCCCGAGGTGGTGGCCGCACTGGAGTCGATCACCGCGCTGGGACGGCTCGGTGAGCCGGAGGACGTGGCCGACGTCGTCGGATTCCTGGCGGGTCCGCACGGGCGGTGGGTGACCGGGCAGACCGTCGACGTCTCCGGCGGAACCTGGCTCGGCCCCCTGGGATGATCTCCGCTGATGGACGGCTGATGGATAATCGCCCGCATGCGCTTCTCCATCCTGGGCGAGACTCTGGCACGGCACGAAGACGGCACCGAGGTCGCCCTCGGAGGGCCGGCCCGGCGGGCGCTGCTCACCTTGCTGCTGGTGCGGCCCGGGGAGGTCGTCTCGGCCGACCTGCTGGCCGAGGAGACGGCCCCGCACGGGGCGACGTCGACGCACGCGCTGCACTCCCAGGTGTCCCGGCTGCGCGCGGCCCTGGGCCCGGCGGCGATCGAACGCGCCGGAGCGGGCTACCGGGTGACGGTCAGTCAAGAAGACGTGGACGCCTGCCGGTTCGAGCGGCTGGCCCGCGAGGGGCGGGAGGCACTGGACGCCGGCGACGCCGCGCGGGCGGTCCCGCTCCTGCGCGAGGCGCTGGGGCTGTGGCGGGGGCCCGCCCTGGCCGACCTCGCCGAGAGCCGGACGGCCGGGGCCGCCGCGGCGCGGCTGGAGGAGGGGCGCCTCGCCGCCCTGGAGGACCGCATCGAGGCCGAGCTGCGGCTCGGCGGGCACCGGGGGGTCTCGGCCGAACTGCGCGAGCTGGTGGGCCGGCATCCGCTGCGGGAACGGCTGGCGGGGCTGCTGATCCGGGCCCTGGCCGCCGACGGCGGGCAGGGCGAGGCGCTGGTCGTCTTCGAGGAGACCCGGCGGCACCTCGCGGACGAGCTCGGCTCGGACCCGTCGGCCGATCTGAGCGCACTCCACCGGGAGTTGCTGAGCGCGGGCCCTTCGTCGGGCCCCACCGCTCCCCCGGCCCAGCTGACCTCCTTCGTCGGCCGCGCCACGGAGGTCGAGGAGGTGGCCTCCCTCCTGCGGGCGGCCCGGCTGGTCACCCTGATCGGTCCGGGCGGGGTCGGCAAGACCCGGCTTTCGGTGGAGGTCGCGGCGGGCAGCGGTGACGAGGTCTGCTTCGTCGAGCTCGCCCAGGTACGCGAGGGAGCCGATCCGGCGCAGGCGGTGCTGGGGGCACTCGGCCTGCGCGAGAGCGGGCTGCAGCTGGGGCCCGCCGGGCAGACGCCCGTGGAGCGCCTGGTCATGGCCCTGTCCGACCGGGCGCTGCTGCTCGTCCTGGACAACTGCGAGCACCTCGTCGACGGGGCGGCCCTGCTGGCGGGCCGCCTGTTGGCGGCCTGTCCGCGGCTGCGCGTGCTCGCCACCAGCCGCGAGCCGCTCGCCGTCATCGGGGAGAGCCTGTGGCCGGTGCGGCCGCTGGACGACACGGCGGCCGCCCGGCTGTTCACCGACCGGGCCGCGGCGGTGCGGCGGGGGCCGGCGCCCGTCCCGGAGACGGTCGGCCGGATCTGCGCGGCCCTCGACAACCTGCCGCTGGCCATCGAGCTCGCGGCGGCACGGCTGCGCACCCTGGAGCCGGAGGACCTGGCTGGCCGGCTGGACGACCGGCTCGGGATCGGCGCGGCCCGCGGCAACCGCAGCGCCGAGGAGCGGCACCGGACCCTGCGGGCGCTGGTCGCCTGGAGCTGGGAGCTGCTCTCCGAGTCCGAGCAGCGTGCCGCACGGCGGTTCACCGTCTTCGCCGGCGGCGCGGCCCCCGACGCGGCGCGGCGGGTGTGCGGGGCGGACGGGGAGACGCTGGAGTCCCTGATCGACAAATCGCTCCTGGAGGTGGCGGGCGGCCGCTACCGGATGCTGGAGACGATCCGCGCGTACGGCGCCGAGCAGTTGGCGGCGGCGGGCGAGGCCGACGACGTACGGGCGGTCCACGCCCGGCTCCTCCTGGACCTGGTACGGGCGGCCGATCCGGACACCAGGGGCGCCGGCCAGCTGCGCCGGCTCGCGGCGCTGTCGGCCGAGCACGGGAACCTGCTCGCGGCGCTGGCCTGGACCGTCGACGCGGGCCGGTGGGAGACGGGCCTGGAACTCCTCGCCTCGGCTTCCTCCTACCTGTGGATCCGCGGCGTCCGGTCCTCCGTCTCCCCGCAGGCCGCCGCGTTGCTGGAGGGCGTCGGCACGCAGGTGCCGGAGGGGTTCGGCGAGGAGTACGCGGTCTGCGTGCTGCTGGCCGCCGCCGGGGACGGCGGCGCGGCCGTGTGGCGGCGCCACCGCGAGCGGGCCGGGCGGGAACTCGCCGCCGCCTGGCCGGGTGACCGGACGGGCCGCTACCCGGTGGTGCTGCTGTCGTGGATGATGCGCAACGCGACCGAGAGCGACCCCGACGGGGCCTTCGCCTTCGTCTCGGCCCAACACGACTGCGGGGACCCGTGGGTACGCGCGGCCGCCCGCTACGTGGCGGGGTTCGGGCCCCTCGGTGACGGGGACGACGCGGGCGCGGAAGCGGCCTTCGCGGAGGCCGCGGACGGTTTCCGGGCGGTGGGTGACCGGTGGGGCCGGGCGCTGGCCCTGGACGTGCTCGCGGGCCTCGCGGGGGCGCGGGGGGACCGTGCGGGGGCCGTCGCCCTCACCGACGAGGCGCTCGCGCTGACCCAGGAGCTCGGGGCCCTGGAGGACAGCGCCGACCTGCTGGTCAACCGGGGCGACCACGTCGTCGACGCGGACCCGGTGGCCGCCGGCGCCGACTACGCGCAGGCCGCCGCCCTGGCCCGGAGCGCCGGCAGCCCGGCGGGCCTGGCCGCCGCCCTGCGCGGACTCGGCGACATGGCCCTCCTGGAAGCCGACCCGGGCGGGGCGGGGCGCCTGTACGCCGAGGCCCTGGAACACGCCGACCCGCACTGGGTCAAGAGCGCGGGCAACCGGGTCCGCATCCTCGCCGGCCTCTCCCGCGTCGCCGGGCTGTGCGGCGACGGCGTGACGGCCCGGGCCCGCGCCCGGGAGGCCGCCGCGTACGCCCGGAGGCTCACCGGCCGGGACACCCGGGAGGCGCTGCGCATCCTGGGGCTGCCGGAGCCGCTCACCGAGGCGGTCAGCCGGATGTGAGCGCCCGGTGAGCCTCCCCGTCCAGGCTGACCGGCATGACGAACACGAAGAAGAACACCACGGTCCTGATCTCCGGCGCCTCCGTCGCGGGCCCCGCCCTTGCCCACTGGCTCCACCGGCACGGCTTCCGCCCGACCGTCGTCGAGCGCGCCCCCGCCCTGCGCGAGGGCGGCTACGCCGTCGACTTCCGCGGCCGGGCCCACCTTTCCGTCCTCGACCGGATGGGCCTCCTCGGGGAACTCGACGCCGTCCGCACCCACACGGGCTCCATGAGCTACGTCGACACCCGCGGCCGGACCCGCGCCACCCTGCCCGCCGACCTGTTCGCGGGGGACCTGGAAGTGCTCCGCGGCGACCTCGCCCGGGTCCTCCACGACGCCACGGAGGACCACACCGAGTACGTCTTCGGGGACTCCGTCACCTCCCTCACCCAGGACGCGGACGGCGTGGACGTCACCTTCGAGCACGGCGCGCCCCGCAGGTTCGACCTGGTGATCGGGGCCGACGGAACGCGCTCGACGACCCGGAGGCTGGCCTTCGGTCCGCACGACCGGTTCGTGCGCCACCTCGGCGTCCACTGCGCGGTGTTCACCACCGAGAACCACCTCGGCCTCGACCGCACGGGCCACGCCTACCGCACCGCGGGCCGGCTGGCGGCGATGTACAGCGCCCGGAACAACACCGAGGCCAAGGCCGTCTTCTACTTCGCCTCACCGGAGCTGGACCTCGACCACCGGGACGCGGCCGCGCAACAGGACGTGCTCGCGGAGCAGTTCTCCGGCAACGGCTGGGAATGCGAGCGGCTGCTGCGGGACATGCGGCGGGCCCCCGATTTCTACTTCGACTCCGTCGGTCAGGTGCGGATGGACACCTGGTCGCGGGACCGGGTCTGCCTGGTCGGCGACGCCGCGTCCTGCCCCTCCTCACTGTCGGGGATGGGCTCGGGCCTGGCGCTCGTCGGCGCCTACGTCCTCGCGGGGGAACTGGCCGCCGCGGCGGGCGACCACCGCGTCGCCTTCGCCCGTTACGAGGAGCGGATGCGCGCGTACGCGGAGGGCTGCCAGAAGATGGGGGACGGCGTGGCGAAGCTGATGGTCCCGGGCAGCCGTTTCCTCGCGGCGTTCCTCAACCGCTACTACCGCCTCATGCCGTACCTGCCGGGAAAGGACATGGCCGCCAGGATCGCCCGCAAGGCCGCCGAGAACATCGACCTGCCGGACTACGGGGTGCGCGTGAACGAGCGTCGGTAGGTGCGGGGCGGTACCCCGCGGCGGCGTGTGAACTGGGCGCGGAGCACGGCCGCGCTGCCGTAGCCGACCTGGCGGGCGACCTCCTCGACCGGCAGGTCCGTCGTCTCCAGGAGTTCCTCGGCGCGGCTGAGCCGCAGGCCGAGGAGCCAGGCGTGCGGGGTGGTTCCGGTGGCGGCGGTGAAGCGGCGGGCGAAGGAGCGCCGGCTCATCAGGGCGCGGCGGGCCAGTTCGCCGACGGGCATCGGCTCGTGGAGGTGCGTACGGGCCCAGGCGAGCACGTCGGCGAGGCGCTCGTCCCGGCAGTCCTCGGGCGCGGGGGTGGTGAGGTACTGGGCCTGTCCGCCTTCGCGGTGGGAAGGAAGGACCAGGTCGCGGGCGATGGCGTTGGCGGTCGCCGCTCCGTGCTCGCGCCGCAGGAGGTGGAGGCACAGGTCGAAGCCCGCGGCGGCGCCTGCGCCGGTGACGACCCGGCCCTCGTCGACGTAGAGCGCGTCCGCCTCCACGCTGATCTCGGGGTGGCGCCCGGCCAGCAGGCCGGCGAAGCGCCAGTGCGTGGTGGCGCGCAGCCCGTCGAGGAGCCCGGCCGCGGCGAGCGCGAAGGCGCCGACGCAGTGTGCCGCGACCAGGGCCCCGCGCGCGTGGGCGCGGGCCAGCGCGTCGAGCACGGCCGGGCCGGGCGGGGTGCGGAAGTCCGCCCAGGGCAGGGCGATCACCAGGTCGGCCGAGGCCAGGCGGTCCAGACCGTGTTCGACGAGGAGCGGCAGGCCGACGTCGGTGCGGACCGTGCCGGGGCGTTCGGTGCACAGGGCGAAGTCGAAGGGGGGCAGGCCCTGGCCGCGTGCGTCGAACACCTCGGAGACGATCGCGGCCCCGAGCATCCCCACTCCGGGCGGGGCATGGGCGGCGACGGTCACGAAGGGCGGCATGGGGAGAGTGTGCCACGCGGTGGCACGTTTCCTGCGATGGGTGGCAGTACGGACACTCGTCGCGGTGCCGCGGCTCGCGAAGACTGGGGCACATGAACGACACCCCGCTCGGCCGCAGCGCCGCGTACACGATCCTGACCACCGGCTACACCCTTTCCACGGGCCCCGGCGTCGCCGCCACCGTCTCCTACGTCACGGACGGGGACCGCCATGTGGTCGTCGACCCGGGCATGGTGGCCGGCCGCGACCGGATCCTCGGCCCGCTCGCCGCGCTGGGACTCGGCCCGGACGACATCACCGACGTGGTGCTCAGTCACCACCATCCGGACAACACCATGAACGTCGGCCTGTTCGGCGGGGCCCGCGTCCACGACCACAAGGCGATCTACCGCGACGACCAGTGGACCGACCGCGATGCCGAGGGATACGAACTCGCCCCGTCCCTGCGGCTGATCCGCACCCCGGGGCACAGCGCCGAGGACATCACGCTGCTGGCGGGCACGGAGGCGGGGGTCGTGGCCTTCGTGGGCGACCTGTGGTGGCGGCCGAACGGCCCGGTCGAGGACCCGGTGGCCCCCGACCACGAGGTGCTGCTCCGGTCCCGGCTGCGGGTGCTGGACGCCGCGGACGTGATCGTCCCGGGCCACGGCCCCGCCTTCCCGGCCGACGACACGGCGCCCCGCTAGGCGGCGAGCGCCGTCTTGGCCTTGGCCTTGGCCTTGGCCTTGAACGTGGCCTTGGCCTTGAACGTGGCCGTCGCCGTCGCCGTCACCGTGGCCTTCCGGGGGACCACCGCGCCGACCCCGCGGCGCGCGCCGATACTGGAGCCACGGACCCGGTGCCGTGCGCGAGGCGCGGGCCGGGCCGGCACGAGCGGGAGGCGGTGACCGGTTCATGGGCGCACACGCGGCGGCGGGCGACGGGGCCCGGCCCGGTGACGGGGTGCCGGGCCGTTACGGCACGGCCGTGTTCCGGCCGGAGCGGGCCGGTGAGGACGAGCGCATCGACCTCGGCGCGCTCGCCTACGACGACATCACGCTCGCCCGGCTGACGGCCCTGGGCGCGGGACCCGGCTGGATCTGCCTGGAGCTGGGCGCGGGCACCGGCAGCGTCGCCCGGGGGCTGCTGACGCGGGCCGGCGTGACGAGCGTGCTGGCCGTCGACCGCGACATCCGATTCCTGGCCTCCCGCCCGCAGCCGGGCCTGGCCACCCTGGAGGCGGACATCGGCGACCCCGCCTTCGACCCCGGGCGCTTCCACCTGGTGCACGCCCGTTTCGTCCTGATGCACCTGCCCGAACGGGAGCGCCTGATCTCCCGCTTCGCCGATCTGCTGGTCCCCGGCGGGGTGCTGGTGCTCGGCGATGCCGTGGACCTGACGACCGCGGCGGCGCCCGCGACCCCGTACACACGGGCCGTGCGCGCCATGTGGCAGGGGCTGCGGGCGACCATCGGCACCGACGTGGACTGGACGCCGCGGTACCCGGAACTGCTGCGCGCCGCAGGGCTGTCGGAGGTGGCCGCCGAGATCCACGTCCCGCCGCTGCTCCCGGGCAGCCCCATCAGCCGTTTCTGGGCCGACACCTGGGAGCGGGCCAAGGCCGCGATGACCGCGACCGGGCTCGTGGACGACGCCGCCGTGGACGCGGCCGTCCGTTACCTGGACTCCCCCGACTGCGCCGCCCTGTCCCCCGGGCTGATCACCGCCTGGGGCCGGCGGGCCGGAGCGGGCACGGAGGGCGGGCGGTCGTCCGGGTAGGCGCCCGGGGCGGAAGCCGGAACCCCCGGCCCGGCCCCGGCCGGGTCAGCGGTCCCCGGTGCCCAGGCGCGCGCTGATCAGCTGGGCGGTCTCCTCGTGCAGGCGGGCGCGGCGTCCTGGTTCCTCCACGCGGGCCAGTTCTCCCCGCAGGGCCCGTTCCGTACGCATCACCGTGGCCCGGGGCACGGGCACCCGTTGCCCGGGCTGCTCCGTGAACGGCCACAGCTCGGCGGCGACGGCCTGGGCGTCGTCGAGGGCGCTGCGGCGCAGCGAGAGGAAAACGCGGGCGAGCCAGTCGGCGGGGATCTTCACCATCAAGTCGGTCATGTCAAGGCAACGACGGCCGGTCGGCTCCGTGACACCGGCTACCCCGGCCGGCCCAGCGTTGCTCCGGTCTGACGAAATGCTCACCTGCCTGGTCCACAGCCCCGGCCGTGCCGACGGCGGCCCGGCGGCGGGGAGCGCTGGGATGGGCATCGCGTGGCGGGGACGCCCGGTCCACGGGGGTGCCCAGTCGGCCACGCACCCGTCCCCTCGCAATCCCGCGGCGCCTCCGGCGGCCGGCGGGGAAGGAACTCATGAACCTCTCGCAGCATCCCGTCACGACCAGGCGGCCCCGTGTCCGTTCCCGGGTCCTCCTCGCCTCCCTGGCCGCCGCGGCGTCCCTGACCGGCCAGGTGGTGGCGATGGCTCCGGCCGCGTCCGCCCACGGGCCGGGGCCCTCGGGCCCGAAGCCGGCGCCCGCCGCCCAGCAGAAGCAGAACCCGTCGGACAAGGACAAGGACAGGGACAAGGACCACGGCGGCAACAGCGACGACGACGGGGACGACTGGGGCAAGGAGAAAGAGAAGGACAAGGACAGGGACAAGGACAAGAAGAAGCCGCCTCAGGTCATCCACGGGCTGCAGCAGTTCACGTCCGACAACACCTTCACCCCGCCGCCGGGCGTCACCTCGGTGTTCGTCCAGGCGTGGGGTGCCGGTGGCGGGGGCGGCGGCGGTGGCGGCGGCAGCCGCGGCCGCATGGAGGCCCGTGCCTACAACGGCGGCAACGGCGGTGGCGGCGGAGCGGGCGGCTTCACCTGGTGCGCCATCCAGGTGAAGCCGCTGACCACGTACGGGGTGGACGTCGGCGACGGCGGCGACGGCGGTCAGGGCGGTGCGCCCGGAACCATGGGCGGCCCCGGCTCGACCGGCGGTTCCGGCACCGCGGGCACCGCGTCCTCGCTGACCCGGTCCTCGGACAGCACGCTCCTGCTCAACGCGACCGGGGGCGAAGGGGGCGGCGGCGGGGCCGGCGGCGGAATCGTCGACGGCGGCAACGGTGCGGGCGGGGCCGGCGGCAAGGGCTGGTGCTCGACCGGCGGGGTCAACCTGAACGGCGGCAACGGCAGCTCCAACGGCACGGGCGGGGTCGCCCCGGACGGCATCGTCGGCCTGCCCCCGAACACGGTGGTCGGCGGCAACGGCGGCGAGCGCGGCTACGGCGGCGATCCCGCCCGGCCCGGCGGCAACGGCAAGGACGGCGGCAACGGGTACGTGGTCATCTACTGGTGACCGCGCGCGCCGGCCCCGCCCCCGCGGCGGGGCCGGCGCTGCCCCGCACGGCGCGTCAGTGGATGACGCTGAAGCTGCGCCAGGGCAGGGAGACCGGAGCCGTCACGTTCGAGAGGGTGGTGGCGACGTAGATGCCGTCCGCCTTGTCGGTCTTCTGGCAGTTCTCCGTCCGGTACAGGACGACGTCGACGAGGGTGTTGTTCTCGACGTGGGTGGCGCCCCGCGGCAGGTTGATGCGGTGGCAGCCGTTGACGTTGGTGTTGGAGTACGACAGCGCGACCGGGGAGTCGTGGCCGCGGAAGGTGAGCATGCCGACCGTGCTCCGGCCCAGGCCCGAGCAGGCGGTGGCGGTGAGCAGCAGGGCTGCGACCCCGGTGATGACGCCGGTGCGCCGGTGGTGGGACATGGCGGATCCTCGTCTGTGCGGTGGTGGCTCTCCTGCCCGCAGCCTGCACCGACGGCGCTCCGGCGGCATCCGTTGCGCGGCCGGCCGGATGAACCCCGGCCCGCGACGGACGGGGCGCCGGGCGCGTCCGGTCAGGTCCGGTCCTCCCGGTAGGGGCGCCGCTTCGCCCAGGCGATCACCGTGCTGAGGCCGATCAGGGCCGCGCCCCACAGGCCGGCCTTCCAGGGCCGGGTACGCCCCTGGAGCTCCGGGGAGACGCGGTGCGCCGGGTCGAAGGCGACGCGGATCCGCTCTCCCCGCGCGGCGACGGGCCGGTCCTCCTTGAGTTCGGCCGGGTAGCCTCCCGGGCAGTCCAGCACGAGCCGGTACACCGTGCGGGTGGGCGGCGCCCCCTCCCCGGCGGAGTCCTGGACCCTGGTGCGGACCTCGCGCACCGCGCAGGTGGCGGCGGCCGTGCGGGCCGCCGCCTGGTCGGCCGCGGCCACGGCCAGCAGCAGCCCCAGGGACAGCAGCAGGGCCCCGAAGAGGCCCCCGGCGCCGCCGAGGAGCACGGAGTACGCCGTGCAGACGCCGAGGATCAGCGCGGCTCCGCCGACGACGGCGACCGCCCCTGAGGGCGCGGAGGAGGCGGCATAGCACCAGCTCGCCCCTGCGTACACGGCCCCGGCGGCGAGGCCGGGCAGGGCCACGGTGGCGAGCCGCCACCCCGGTCGGACCATCTCTGTCATGAACACCACCCCCGCAGGGGGACGCCCGCCGCCCCGCCCCCGGTTGCCGCGCCGCGCGCCGGGCACGGGGACCCGCGCGGGGTTACCTTCGGCGGCATGGACGGTGATCGCCGGCAGTGGCGCCAGTGCTTGCTCGCCGGGGCCGTGTTCGCCGTGTGCATGGCGGGCACCACGCTCCCGACCCCCCTCTACGGCCTCTACCAGGAGAAGTTCGGCTTCTCCGAACTGACCGTCACCGTCGTGTACGCGGTCTACGCCTTCGCGGTCATCGGGGTGCTCGTGCTGGCGGGCAACGCCTCGGACGCCGTGGGGCGGCGGCCCGTGCTCTGGACGGGCCTCGCGTGCGCGGCCGGCAGCGCCGTCTGCTTCCTGTGCGCCTCGGGCCTCGGCTGGCTGTACGCGGGGCGGGTCCTGTCGGGCTTCTCCGCCGGGCTGTTCACCGGCGCGGCGACGGTGTTCGTCATGGAGCTGGCCCCGCACGGCGGCACCTCCCGGGCCACGTTCGTGGCGACGGCCGCCAACATGGGCGGCCTCGGCTGCGGTCCGCTGCTCGCCGGACTGCTCGCGCAGTACGCCCCCTGGCCCCTGTACCTGCCCTTCTGGGTACACCTCGCGCTGGTGGCGGGCTCGGCGGCGGTGCTGGCGGGGCTGCCGGAGACCGTACGGGAGCGGCGTCCGCTGAGCACCGTACGGCCGCAGCGGCTCCGGCTCCCCGCGCAGGTGAGGGCGGTGTTCGGACCGGCGGCGATCGCCTCGTTCGTGGGGTTCGCGCTGTTCGGGGTCTTCACCTCGGTCAGCCCGGCGTTCCTCGCCGAGTCCCTCGGCGTCCACGACCCGGCGGTGAGCGGACTGGTCGTCGCGCTGGCCTTCTTCGCCTCCACCGCGGGGCAACTGGCCGTCGGCCGGGTGGGTGTACGGCGGTCGTTGCCGCTGGGCTGCGCCGGGCTCCTCGCGGGTCTGGCGCTGCTCGCGGGGGCGCTGCGATGGGACCTTCTGGCACTGGTGGTGCTGAGCGCGCTGGTGGGCGGCGTGGGACAGGGGATGGCCTTCCGGGGGGCCCTGTCCGCGGTCGCGGGGGTGTCCCCGCCGCACCAACGGGCGGCGGTGATCTCGACCCTGTTCGTGGTGGCGTACACGGGCATCTCGCTGCCGGTGATCGGCGTGGGAGTGCTGACGGGCCCGCTCGGGCTGGAGGGTGCCGGGCTGGTGTTCATCGCCTGCATGGCCGTCCTGGTCTCGGCGGCGGCGCTCTACCTGCTGCGCCGCCCCGTGCCGACGCCCGCGCCGGAGCCGTGAGGACGGCCGCCCGGCCGTCCCTCAGGTGTCGATGGTGACGTTGCCGAGCCGGCTGACCACGGCCGGGTCGCGGTGGTCGAAGAACACCGACGCCCCGGTGTCCAGGGCCGCGATGGCCGCCATGTCCTCGTCGGTGAGCTCGAAGCCGAAGACGTCGAGGTTCTCCGCCATCCGCTCCGGGCGCACCGACTTGGGGATCACCACCACCTGCCGCTGGACGAGCCAGCGCAGTACGACCTGTGCCACCGACCTGCCGTGCGCGGTGGCGATCCCGGCGAGCACCGGGTGGGTGAAGAGGCTGCCCCGGCCCTCGGCGAAGGGGCCCCACGACTCGATCTGGACCCCGCGCTCGGCCATCAGTTCCTGATCTCCGGTGCGCTGGTGGAAGGGATGGGTCTCGACCTGGTTGACCGCCGGGGTGATCTCGTTGTGGTCCATCAGGTCCAGCAGCCGGTCGGGGTGGAAGTTCGAGACCCCGATGGCCCGGACCAGCCCCTCGCGCTGGAGGTTCTGCATGGCGCGCCAGGAGCCGTAGACGTCGCCGTACGGCTGGTGGATCAGGTACAGGTCGACGTGGTCCAGGCCGAGTTTGCGCAGCGAGGTGTGGAAGGCGCGCCCGGCCCTGTCCTCGCCGGCGTCGGAGATCCACAGCTTGGTGGTGACGAACAGCTCGTGGCGCGGGACGCCGCTGCTCCTGATCGCGCGGCCGACGGCTTCCTCGTTGCCGTAGGCGGCGGCGGTGTCGAGGGAGCGGTATCCGGCGGCGAGGGCTTCGCCGACGGCCCGCTCGGTCTCCTCCGGCGGGATCTGGTACACGCCGAAGCCGAGGATCGGCATCTCGACGCCGTTGTTCAGGGTGACGTGCTGCATGCGGGGTCCTTACGCGGGGGACGTGCGCGGGCCGGGACCGGTGCCAGGACGGACGCCGGCCCCCTTCCCAGCGCTACCCCGCGTCCGGCGCCGCCTCCCGGCGCGTCCTCCAAGTGGCCGCCGACCGCGGGCTGCCGACGCGACGGGGCCCGTTCGCCGATCGGGTGACGCGCGGGCGCTCCGGGCGTGGTCGCACGCGCCCGTCAGGGCGGGTCTGGCTAGCGTGGTCCAGCGATTCCCCCGTCCCCCAGACCCCGCGGAGCAGGTCCATGACCACGACCCCCCTCACCTCGCTCACAGGGAACTACTCCCTCGACCCCGCCCACACCCAGATCGGGTTCGTGGCCCGGCACGCGATGGTCACCAAGGTCCGCGGGGCCTTCAACGAGTTCGAAGGCACCGCCCACCTGGACGGCACGGATCCCGCGAAGTCGTCGGCGACGGTCACCATCAAGGCCGCCAGCATCGACACGCGCAACGAACAGCGCGACGGCCACCTGCGCACCAACGACTTCCTGGACGCCCCGAACTTCCCGGACATCACCTTCGTGTCCACGGGTGTGGAGCCGCTGGACGACACCCGCTTCCGCGTGACGGGCGACCTCACCATCAAGGACGTCACCCGGCCGATCGGCATCGAGTTCGAGTACCAGGGCAGCGCGACCGACCCGTTCGGGAACCTGCGGGTGGGGTTCGAGGGTTCGGTGCCGATCAGCCGGAAGGAGTACGGGATCACCTGGAACGCGGCCCTGGAGGGCGGCGGCGTCCTGGTCGGCGACAAGGTCGTCCTGGAGTTCGAGGTGTCCGCGATCCGGCAGGCCTGACCGGGTCGGCTCCCCCGCTCAGGGGGCCGGGTGCTCGCCGTCGGCCCGGATCGGCCATGATCGGGCGGTGACTCCTCTCGACGAACGTCTGACCGGCCTGTGGGACAGCGCGCCCCTGGAACAGGGCGCGATGGAAACCAGTGCGCTCGCCCTCCTGCCGGACGGCCGGGGCTGGAGCCGTTTCGAGAGCTTCAGCTCCGAGCTGAGCGTCGGCCGGTTCCGCTGGAGCTGCCCCGGTCCCGGCCTGCTGGAACTGCGCTACACGTGGCGGGTCGACGGACAGTGGGGGATCGGCTCGGAAGGCTTCGCCGCCGTGGACCACAGCGGCCCGGACGACGAACTGATCCGTACGGGGTACCGGCTGGACTGCGGAGACTCGTCGCCTTCCGGGCCCCGCGGTGCGGGCGGCGCGGCCACGCTGACGCTCGATCACCCGGTGGAGTTCGCCCGTGCCTTCGCCCGTGGACGCCGGCCGGTGGGGCCCGCCGACGATCCGTCGGCCGCCGTGGTCCCGTACCCTCCCGAGCCCGGCGCGACGTCCGGCTGCTGATCCCGGGCAGGGGCCACGGACGCGGGCCCCCTCCCCGGGACCGGGTCACCAGCGCACGGGCAGCCGTCGTACGCCCCTGATCAGCATGCCCGGCACCCAGGCCGGCTCGGCCCCGTCGGCGTCGGCGGTGAGACCGGGGAAGCGGTCCAGCAGGGAGCGGAACGCGATGCGGCCCTCCAGGCGGGCGAGGGGCGCCCCGAGGCAGTGGTGCAGGCCGTGGCCGAAGGCGATGTGGCCGCGGGCGTCGCGGCGGATGTCGAAACGGTCCGGGTCCGCGAAGCGCGCCGGGTCCCGGTCCGCGTCGGCCATGGCGATCAGGACGGCGGAACCGGCCGGGATCACCACCCCGCCGATCTCCACGTCCTCCAGGGCGAGGCGGTCGGTGCAGGTCTCCACCGGCCCGTCGTAGCGGAGCATCTCCTCGATCGCCCCGTCCAGCAGGCCGGGGTGGGCGAGCAGGTCGGCGAGCTGGTCGGGGTGGGCGAACAGGGCGCGCATCCCGTTGCCGATCATGTTGACGGTGGTCTCGTGCCCCGCGATGAGCAGCAGCACGCTCATGCCGATGAGCTCGTCGGGCGAGAGGCGGTCGCCGCCCTCGTCGACGGCGTGGATCATCGCGCTGAGGAGGTCGTCGCCGGGCGCGGCTCGCTTGGCCTCGATGAGCCCGACGAGGTACCGGGGCATCTGCGCGTACGCGGCGGCCTCGGCTTCCGGGCTGGTGCGGGCGACCATCTCGTTGGACCAGCCGCGGAACGCCCCGCGGTCCAGTTCCGGTACGCCGAGCAGCTCGCAGATCACGGTCATGGGCAGCGGGAAGGCGAAGGCGTCCACCAGGTCGGCCCGGCGCTCCGGGAGCGCCGCCATGGCGTCCAGCAGTCCGTCGGTGATCTGCCGGACGCGCGGGGCCAGGGTCTCGATCCGCCGTGGGGTGAACGCGCTCGCCACGAGACGGCGCAGCCGGGTGTGGTCCGGCGGGTCGGCCATGAGCATGTGGGCGAGCGCGGGGTGGTCCTGCTCGGCGTTGATGATCTTGCCGATGTCGCCGGAGCGGCGCCAGTCGCGGCTCAGCCGGGGATCGGTGAAGGCCGTGCGGCCGGCCTCGTGTCCGACGACCAGCCAGACCTCCTGGCGGTCCGGGGTGAGTACGTGGTGCACGGGCCCCTCGGCCCGCAGTCGCGCGTAGACCGGATACGGGTCGCGGACGAAGTCCGGGCCGAGTTCCAGCAGATCGATCATGCCAGGCCGAGTCGCCATTCCATTCCCCCTGAATCGAATGCGTCGCGGTATCACTCCGCGGATACATGTATCCCCCACAGTGGTGGCGGCCATACGGCCGCCGGTGAGGTCCTGACGCCCTTGAGCGGTACGGAATCCATCCCTCCGCATCCTTCGGGCGGCCGCCCGCCCCGGCCCCCGGCCCGCTGTGACTCCGCCCACCCTCCCTTGACCGGGAAAGGAAGGGTTACCTAACTTCGAGGTATGACCCCCCACGGCCACACACCCCCCACAGGCCCCGACGGCCCCACCGAGCCCGGTGGCCCCGCTCTGGTGCCCTTCGACGTCGACCTGACCTCCCAGGAGGTGGCCCGGCGCGCCCAGGTCATGGCCGCCCTCGGCCCCGACTGGGACCCCATCGAGGTACTGCGCGGCGAGGAGGCGGCGTACGACCTGCTGTACTCCGGCCTCGACGCGGAGCAGCAGCGCGTGTACGAGGAGCTCGTCGCTGCCGGCGTGCTGCCCCCGCGCGGGGGCGGCCGTGCTGCCGCTTGACCCGCAGGCCGACATCGGGCGACGCGCCTGGGTGGCCTGCCCGAACTGCGACGACGCCCGCGGGTGCGCCCCGTGCGCCGAGCGCCGGAGCTGCTCGGAGCACTGGCGCTACATGCTCTCCAACACCGGGAGCCTGCTCCACCTCCAGTGCCCGGGGTGCACCCACGTCTGGGAGCACGAGAGCGGCTTCGGGGCGACGCGCTCCCTGTGGAGGCGCATCGGCAGCGGCCTGACCGGGCTCTGACCGGCCCCTGACCGGCCTCCGGCTCAGGGCAGCGGGAGGCCCCGGGCGGTGGTCCACAGGGCGTACCACTCCTCGTGCGTGAGGTCGGGCGCGCGCAGGGAGGCGTCGCGGCAGGCGCGGATGCGGTCGGGGCGGGCGGTGCCGATGACGGGGGCGATGTCGGCGGGGTGCCGCGTCAGCCACCACAGCAGGACCGACTCCGGGGTGGTGTCCTTGCGGCGGGCGAGGTCGGAGAGGAGCTCGGCCGTGGCGTGTTCGGCGGGGGTCCGCTGGCCGCCGGTGAAACGTCCCCGCGCCAGGGCGCCCCAGGCCTGGAGACGGATGCCGTGCTCCTGGCAGTGCTCCAGCGTGCCGGACGGGAAACCGTGCGCGGCCCCCTCGGGAGTGTTGAGCAGGACCCCGGCCTCGACCCAGGCGCGGCTGTGCAGACTCATCTCCAGCTGGTTGGCGACCAGCGGGACGTCCAGGCGGGCCTGGAGGCGGGCTATCTGGGCGGCGCCCGTGTTGGAGACCCCGAAGCGGCGGACGAGGCCCTGCCGGTGGAGGGACATCAGGGCGGAGGCGATGTCGTCCGGGTCCGCCAGCGGGTCGGGGCGGTGCAGCAGCAGGACGTCCACGGAGTCGGTCCGCAACCGGGCCAGGCTCTCCTCCACCCGGCGGACGATGCTCGTACCGCGCAGGTCGTAGTGGCCGGGGCGGTCCCCGTCCGGGAGCCGGATGCCGCACTTGGTCTGCAGGACGATCCGCTCGCGCAGGCCCGGGGTCCGGGCGAGGACCTCGCCGAAGACCGCTTCCGCCTTGCCGTGGCGGTAGATGTCGGCGTGGTCGAAGACGGTGATCCCGATGTCCAGGGCGGCGTGGACGGCGGCCTCGGCGGCGTCCACGTCCCCGGGTCCGTACGGCTGCGGATCCCAGCTCCCGCCCAGCCCCATGCACCCGTACAGCACCCGGCCGCCCTGCCCCGCACCCACCACGCTCGCGTTCGTCACGGGCCCAGCGTAGGGGCCGCGCCCGGCCGGGCCGCGGCGCGGGCTAGGCCCTGTCGTCAAACTGGAGCCTGGCCCGCGACGCCCGGCACCACTTTGACGACAGGGCCTAGTCCGCCGGTTTCCGGGGCGTGAGGTGAGCCACCACCTCGGCCAGGTCCTCGCACACCTCCTCGATCTTCATCCGGATGTTGTTCTGCTCGGTGACGAGCGCGGCCAGCAGGAGCCCGGTCAGGGCCGCCGCCCCGTTGAGGGCCTGGAGGTTGACCATGATCTCCAGCAGGGTGTGCCCGGCGAACGGGCCGACGTGCTCGGTGGCCGCCGAGATCGCCAGCACCGATACGAGCAGGGCGCACGGGGCGCTCCCGGCGAGCCGGAAGCGCACGGCCGCCCAGATCAGCAGCGGGAAGACGAGGAAGAGCAGGGACAGGCTGCTCCTCGTGGCGAGGAACGTGCCCGCGGCGGTGGCGACCGCCAGGGCCACTGCCTCCAGCACCCGGTACGGGTCCCGCGGCAGCCGGGGCCGGCGCAGGACCAGCAGCAGGGGGGTCACCAGCAGCACCCCCATCGTGTCCCCCGTCCACCAGGCGGACCACACGGCCCAGAAGTTCGAGGCCGGCAGGTTTCCGGTGAGCAGCAGGGTCCCGCAGCCGGTGCCCGCGCTGATCAGCATCGGGAGCATCCCGCCCAGGAAGACCAGGGCGGTCCCGTCCCGCAGCCGGTCCAGCTCGGGACGGAAGCCCACCAGGCGCAGCAGCGCGTAGGCGCACAGCGGGGCGAGGACGTTGCCCGCGACGATGCCGATGTCGGACACGCTGAAGGAGCTGAGGTTCTCGATGGTCAGGTACGTGCCCACCGCGATCCCGGGCCAGATCCGGGGGCCGAACCACAGGAGGGAGGCCAGGGCGATGCCGGTGGGCGGCCACAGGGGTGTGACGACCGAACCCTCGACGACCACCTGGCACAGCAGGCCGAGCCGGCCGGACACGTAGTAGGCCGCGGCGACGGCGAGGATCCGCGACAGCGCCAGGGCCGGACCCCGCCATTCCACGGTGCGCATCACAGCATCAGACAACAGTCCGGGCCCGCGGGGCCGCGTGACACGCGCGACGGGGAAGCCGGACCCGCGACGGCGGGCGCCCGGGCGGTCAGCCGAGGTCGTAGGCGATGGCCAGCACGGCGGCGTCGTCGGCGTGCCCGGTGGAGTCGGCCACCTTCAGCACCTCGGCGGCGAGCTCGTCGGGATCCCCGCCCGCGGCGTCGCGGACCAGTCGCAGCACGCGCGCGAGCCCCTCCTCGATCGGGAACGCCGGCCCCTCGACCACCCCGTCCGTGAGCAGGACGATGGACCCGGCGTCCACCAGGGTGCGCCGGGTGACCTCGTAGCGCGCTCCGGGCAGCGTGCCCAGCGGCGGGCCCCCGGCGTCCTCGGCGATCCCGTACCGGCCGTCGGAGGTGGCCCAGACGGCCGGTACGTGGCCCGCCCGTGCGCCCGCGATCTCGCCCGTACGCGGATCGACGCGCAGCAGGGTGCAGGTCGCGAACAGTTCGCTGTCCATGGCGAGCAGGACGTCGTTGACCCTGTTCAGGACTTCTCCGGGGTCGGCGATGACGGAGGCCAGGGCGCGCAGGCAGACCCTGACCTGGCCCATGAAGGCGGTGGCCGCGACGTCGTGGCCCTGGACGTCGCCTATGGAGAAGGCGACGGCGTCCGGCGCCACCAGGAACCCGTCGTACCAGTCGCCGCCGATCTCCAGGCCGCGCCGGGCGGGCGTGTAGCGGGCGGCGGCGCGCAGTCCGGGCAGGGTGGGCAGGGTGGCGGGCAGCAGTTCGCGCTGGAGGGCCTCGGCCAGCTCCACGCGGGCCTGGTGCAGCTCGGCCCCCTCCCGAGCCTGGGCGGTGAGCTGCCCCAGCATGCTCAGCAGGTCGGCGCTGTCCGGCCGAGGGGGGCGGCGCCGGGTCACGGGCCGCTCCGGAGTACGTCCATGTGCCTCTGCTTCCGCCTTCGCTTCCGCTGCGCGGGATCCTGCTCATCATATTTCCGCTCGCCGGGGTCCGCGCAGGCGGCGGGCCGGTGCGGAGCGGGCGCGCACGGCATCAGCCCTGGTCAGGGCAGATGGCGGGCCGGGCCGGAGCGGACGCGCACGCCGTGCCGGGCAGACGGCGCGCCCCCGGGCGGGGCGGATGGGGGCGGGGCAAATGCAGAACGGATGCAGGGCGGGGCGGGCCGCATCCGCC
>NZ_JBEXKC010000067.1:0-45081 GCF_040609475.1 Streptomyces sp. NPDC004667
GCCCCCCTCGCCCCCCCCCCCCCCGCGCCGGCGGGCGGCGGCGCGCCCCACCGGCCACTCTGGGGAGAGCGCAGGGCAACGTGTTCGACTTTCTTGATTCCGGGCAGTACGACCTGCTCGGAGCCTTCTGGGTGACGGTTCAGCTCACCCTCTACTCGGCGGTGGGCTCCCTGGTCTGGGGCACCGTCCTGGCCGGGATGCGGGTCAGTCCGGTCCCGCTGCTGCGGGGCTTCGGCACCGCGTACGTCAACCTGATCCGCAACACGCCGCTGACCCTGCTGATCATCGGCTGCTCGCTGGGGTTGAACCAGACCATGGGCGTCACCCTGGGCGGCGGCACCTTCAAGGAGACCGGCTTCCGGCTCGCGGTCCTCGGGCTGATCGCCTACACCGGCACCTTCGTCTGCGAGGCGCTGCGCTCGGGCATCAACACGGTGCCCGTCGGCCAGGCCGAGGCCGCCCGCGCGCTGGGGCTGGGCTTCACGCAGGTGCTCACCCTGATCGTGCTCCCCCAGGCCTGGCGGGCGGTCGTCGCCCCGCTCGCCAACGTACTGATCGCGCTCACCAAGAACACCACGGTGGCGGCGGCCATCGGCGTGGCCGAAGCGGCCCTGCTGATGAAGGAAATGGTCGAGAACGAGGCGGACGCGCTCTTCGCCGTCTTCGGGATCTTCGCCCTCGGCTTCTGTCTGCTGACCCTGCCCACCGGGCTGCTGCTGGGCTGGGTGGCCAAGCGAGTGGCGGTGAAGCGATGAGCTCCGTGCTGTACGACGTCCCGGGCCCCAAGGCGAAAGCCCGCAACCGGATCTACACCGGGGTGTTCCTGGTCCTGCTCGGCCTCCTCGCCTGGTGGGTCCTGTCGGCCATGGCCGACAAGCACCAGCTCGACGCCGACAAGTGGACGCCCTTCGTCACCGACAGCCGGATCTGGACCACCTACCTGATCCCCGGCCTGCTGGTGACCCTGAAGGCCGCGGCCATCTCCATGGTCATAGCCCTGCCCCTGGGCGCCCTGCTGGGCATAGGCCGGCTCTCGGACCACGCGTGGGTGCGCGTCCCGGTCGGCACGGTCGTCGAGTTCTTCCGCGCCATCCCGGTGCTGATGCTGATGCTCTTCGGCTCCGCCTTCTTCGTGCAGTTCACCGAAGTGCCCTCCGACTCCCGGCCGCTGTACGCGGTCGTGGCCGGCCTGGTGCTGTACAACGCGTCGGTCATCGCCGAGATCCTCCGGGCCGGCGTGCTCTCCCTGCCCCGCGGCCAGACCGACGCCGCCAAGGCGATCGGCATGCGCAAGGGCCAGACCATGGTCTACGTCCTGCTCCCGCAGGCGGTCACCGCGATGCTGCCCGCCCTGGTCAGCCAGCTCGTGGTGATCCTCAAGGACACCGCGCTCGGCGGCTCGCTGCTCGGCCTCACCGAACTGCTGGCGGCGAACCGACAGGTCTCGGCGAACTACAGCAACACCATCGCCACCCTCGTGGTCATCGCCCTGATCTACATCGGCGTGAACTTCGCACTCACCAGCTTCGCCTCCTGGCTGGAGGGGCGGCTGCGCAAGTCCACCAAGAGCACCGGTGCCGTGGTCGGCGCCGGCGAGGTCAGCGACATGGCCACGGGCCGGGCGGTCTGACGCCGGGTCAGCGACACGACGTAACCTGTGTGGTGCGGCGGAGTATTCCGCCGCACCACACCGCTACGTCCGGACGGGTGTCACTTGACGCAGGCACCTCCAGTGGGTTGCATACGTTCTGTGATCACATACCGGACATCGGGAGCCCTGCCATGGACCCGGTGATCGTCGTCGGCGCGGGCCCGGTCGGACTGTCCCTGGCCCTCGCCCTGGCCGGCCACGGCGTGCCCTCCGTCCTCCTCGACGAGGGGCCCGGCAAGGACGAGCCCCGGCCCGCCCGTTCCGTCGTCCTGCACGGCGACACCGCCGCGATGGTGCACCGGCTGGGCTGTGCCACCCTGCGCGACGAGGGGGCGCACTTCGCGGCCTGGCGCACCATGAGGCGCCGTCAGGAGATGCGCCGGATCACCTTCGAGGACCGGCCCGCGCCCCTTCACCTCCCGCAGCACGCCCTCACGCGCGGCCTGCGCGACGCCGCAGCCGCGCACCCCCTCGTCCGGCTGGTCACCGACTGCAGGGTGGACTCCCTGGAGCAGGACGGCCGCGGGGTCACCGCGCACACCCGGGGCGCCGAAGCCACCTGGTGGCGCGGCAGCCACCTCGTCGGCTGCGACGGGGCCCGCTCCACCGTGCGCAAGCTGCTCGGCATCCGCTTCCCGGGCCGGACCGCCGTGGAACGCCACGCCGTCGCCGCGCTGCGCGCCGAACTGCCCTGGCCCGGCGAGGCCTTGCTGCACCGCAACCCGCCGTCCGGGCCCGAGGAGGTCACCGCCCGGCCGCTGCCCGACGGGGTCTGGCGGCTGGACTGGCTGCTGGCCGCGCGCGGCGAGCTGGTCACCCCGGACGCCCTCGTCACCCTGATCCGGGACACCCTCGCGGGGTGGTGCGGGGGCACCACTCCCCCGTACGACCTGATCGACACCGGGGTGCACACCCTGCACCACCGGCTCGCCCGGCGCTGGCGCGACGGCCGCGCCTTCCTCGCCGGGGACGCGGCGCACCTGCTGGGCGCGCTCGGCACCCAGGGCGTCGAGGAGGGGCTGCGCGACGCGGAGAACCTCGCCTGGAAGCTGGCCCTGGCCTGGCACCAGGGCGCCTCCGAGGCCCTGCTCGACAGCTACGAGGCCGAGCGGCGCACCGCGGTCGCCGCCCGGCTGCGCGCCGCCGACCAGGCCATGCCCGCCCTGCGGGGCGGCAACGGCCTGCGCACCCTGCTTCCCGGATCCGCGCGTTCCGCCGAGGCCCTGCTCACCGACGGGCACCTGGGCCGGGGCCCGCTCGGCGCGGAGCCGGTGTACGCCCCGCCGGTGGCCGTACGGGAGGTCCCCACGGCGACGGAGCCGGGCGGTCCGGTGGCGAACGTACCCGTCACGGCACCCGACGGGGCCACCGTGCCGCTGCGCGACCTGCTGGGGCGGGGCCGGCTGCTGGTCCTGCTCGTCGCCCCGGGCACCGGGGTGTGGGACCGGCGGCACTGGGTGGGGGCCGGGCTGATGCCCCGGCTCGCGGCGGCCGTGAGCGCCCTCCCGGTCCGCACCGAGCTGCTGGTCGCGGACTCCTACCCGGGGGCTCCGGCCCATACCGTGCTCCTCGTCCGGCCCGACGGGCACCTGGCGGCCACCTTCGCCGGGGTCCGTCCGGCGGAGCTGTACGAGGCGGCGGACGCGGTCCGGCTCGGCGCCCCGGACGGCGCCCCCGCGGCGGCTCCCGCCATCGCTCCCTCCACCACGCCCACAGCCGTGATCGATTGACGCTCCCGGGCACGCGTGGTTCACTCACCGACATGACCGGCAACGACGTACGCCTGTGGCGGAGGGTTCACATGGACCTGCTCCGCTACGCGGGCTGCGTGTGTCGCCCTTCCTGCTGATTCGCCTTCCCTCCGCGCGCCCCGTGCCCTGTCCTTCCGGGCCCGCGCGCACCTTTCGCGAACTCCCAGGACGGTCATCGCATGTCTGCCCCCGCGCCCACGCACGCCCCTGCCACCGCCCCCGCCCGCACCGCCGCGCCGACGGCGGCTGAACTCCTCGCCTTCGCCCTGCGCACCGCCGCCGACCCGGCGGTCGTGGACTCCCTACCACTGGATCCGCAGGGCCGCACCTGGATCCGGCTCGACGGTCCGGGCGGCAGCGAGGCCTGGCTGATCGGCTGGCCTCCCGGCACCGGTACCGGCTGGCACGACCACGCCGAATCGCGGGGCGCCTTCGCGACCGCGCGGGGAAGGCTCACCGAGCGCTCCCTGGCGGTACGGCTCCCCTCCGAGGGCTGGCAGAGCCTGGAGCTGGCTCCCGGCGTGGACCGCAGCCGCACCCTGGCCGCCGGCGCGGGACGCGGCTTCGGGGAGCACCACGTCCACGAGGTCCTCAACGAGTCCCCGGACGGGCACGCGATCTCCGTCCACGCCTACTACCCGCCGCTGCCGTTGATCCGCCGCTACGGCCGCAGCGGCCCCGTCCTCACCCTGGAACAGGTCGAGCGCCCGGCGGACTGGCAGTGAGCGCCCCGGTCGGCATCGACGAGCTGCTGGAGCGGGTCCGCGCGGGCTACACCCGCGTCGCACCGCGGGCCGCCCACGAGGCGTTCCTCGACGGGGCCCTGCTGGTGGACATCCGCTACCAGGCGCTGCGCGAGCGGGACGGGCTGATCCCCGGCGCGATGGTCGTCGAGCGCAACGAACTGGAGTGGCGGCTGGACCCGCAGGGCTCCCACCGCCTCCCGCAGGCCACCGGTCACGGCCTCCGGGTCGTGGTGATCTGCAACGAGGGGTACGCCTCCACGCTGGCCGCGGCCTCCCTGCACGCGCTGGGGCTGCACCGGGCGACGGACCTGACGGGCGGCTTCCAGGCCTGGAAGGCGGCCGGCCTCCCCGTCGTTCCCGCCTGACGCCGGGCGCCCCACCGGTTCCGGACCCGGGCTCCCGGGCCTGGGCTCTCGGACCTGCGGTTCCGGACGCGCGGGTCTCGGACCCGGGGCTCCGGACACGCGGGTCTCAAATCGGAGTCTGGGACCTGGGGTCTCGGCCCCGGGGTCCCGGACGCGCGGGTCCCGGACGCGCGGGTCTCGGACCCGGGCCTCAGAACCTGAGCCTCAGAACCTGAGCCTCAGAACCTGGGCCTCAGAACCCGCGACTCAGAACCCGCGACTCAGGACCCGGGCCTCAGAGCCCGAGGCCTCCCGGGTACCCGAGGTCGTCGGCGTCCTCGCCCTCCGCCTCCAGGGCGCGCCGGACCACCCGCAGGGCCATGCCCTCCGGGTACCCCTTGCGGGCGAGCATCCCGGCGAGGCGCCGGATCCGCTTGTCCCGCTCCAGGCCCCGGGTGGAGCGGAGCTTGCGCTCCACGAGCTCCCGGGCCGTGTGTTCCTCCTGCTCGGAGTCCAGCTGTTCCAGCGCCTCCTGCACGAGGGTGGTGTGCACCCCCTTGGTCCGCAGCTCCTCCGCGAGCGCCCGGCGGGCGAGGCCCCGGCCGCGGTGCCGGGACTCGACCCAGGCCCCCGCGAAGGCGGCGTCGTCGATCAGGCCCACCTCCTCGTACCGGGAGAGGACCTCCTGCGACACCTCCTCGGGGATGCCCCGCTTCTCCAGGGCGTCCGCGAGCTGGCGCCGGGTCCGCGGCATCCCGGTAAGCAGGCGCAGGCAGATCGCCCGCGCCTGCTCCTCGGGGCTCTGGGGCGGCAGCTCCTGGCGGCCCTCACGCCCGCCGCTCGCGCCGCCCCTCTCCTGCTCCCGCACGGGTCAGCTCTTGGCGACGGCGGCCTTGGCCGTCGTCTTGGCCTTCGACGCCGGGGCGGGCACGGCGGCCGCGGAGTCGGCCGACGCGGCGGCCGGCTCGTCACCGGCGGCGGCGTCCTTGCGGACACCCACGCCCAGCTTTTCCTTGATCTTCCGCTCGATCTCGTTGGCGAGGTCGGGGTTGTCCTTCAGGAAGTTGCGGGCGTTCTCCTTGCCCTGGCCCAGCTGGTCGCCCTCGTACGTGTACCAGGCGCCGGCCTTGCGGATGAAGCCGTGCTCCACGCCCATGTCGATCAGGCCGCCCTCGCGGCTGATGCCCTGGCCGTAGAGGATGTCGAACTCGGCCTGCTTGAAGGGCGGCGCGACCTTGTTCTTGACGACCTTGACGCGGGTGCGGTTGCCGACCGCCTCGGTGCCGTCCTTGAGGGTCTCGATGCGGCGGATGTCGATGCGCACCGAGGCGTAGAACTTCAGCGCGCGGCCACCGGTGGTGGTCTCGGGCGAGCCGAACATCACACCGATCTTCTCGCGGAGCTGGTTGATGAAGATCGCGGTGGTCTTGGACTGGTTCAGCGCACCCGTGATCTTGCGGAGCGCCTGGCTCATCAGGCGGGCCTGGAGACCGACGTGCGAGTCACCCATCTCACCCTCGATCTCCGCGCGCGGCACGAGCGCCGCGACGGAGTCGATGACGATCAGGTCGAGTGCGCCGGAGCGCACCAGCATGTCGACGATCTCCAGCGCCTGCTCGCCGGTGTCCGGCTGGGACAGGATGAGGTTGTCGGTGTCCACGCCGAGGGCCTTGGCGTACTCGGGGTCGAGCGCGTGCTCGGCGTCCACGAAGGCGACGGTGCCGCCGGCCTTCTGCGCGTTGGCCACGGCGTGCAGGGTGAGGGTGGTCTTACCGGAGGACTCCGGCCCGTACACCTCGATCACACGGCCGCGGGGCAGCCCGCCGACGCCGAGGGCGATGTCCAGAGCGGTCGACCCGGTGGGGATGACCTCGATGGGGTCGTTCGGCTTGTCGCCGAGGCGCATGACCGCACCCTTGCCGAATTGCCGTTCAATCTGTGCGAGCGCGGCGTCGAGAGCCTTCTCGCGGTCGGTGCCTGCCATGGGTTCCACCCGGTTTGCTTGAGTCGATCGCTTCACGCCATTGACGCTAACGCCTGCCACTGACAATGCGCTCCCACACCCGTTCCGGCTGTGGATAACCCATCAGAATGGATGTTCGATTTTCCTGTCAAGCGCACCACGCCAGCCCCTCCCGGGACGTATGACTGAGCGTCGTAGTTGGCCAGCGAGCGTGATGGTTGGCCATTCTGTGCACTGGCACTCGTGCAGGTCAGGGGGCCGCACAGCTATGCCCGCACCATGGAGGACTCGGCTTCGCCCCCTGTCCCCCAGTGCGCCGAAACAGGCATCTCCGCAGGTCAGGCGGCATGGCCAACCGCGACGCAGCAGGGAACTGCTGTCACAGGCAGCCGCATCCTGTGCCATAGAACAACAGGAACACGCCTGTCGCAGCGGTCAGGGTGAAGCCGGCCGTGGTCACGGCGGCGAGGCCCCGACGGCTGCGACCCTTGGCGGGGTCGCGGAAGGTCCTCCAGGCGCCATGCGCGAGGAAGAGGCTGAGCAGTCCGGCGCCCGTCACAGTCAAGCGCGGACTGAAGGACCAGCTCAGGTAGGCGATCAGAGCCAGGCAAGCGAGCAGGGCGCAGGCGAGCAGGGTGAGGATCACCTCGGCGACGGCTTCTCCAACCGCCTCCATCAGGAACTCGCTGACACCCTTCACTGCCCGTCGGACTCCCACACCGTCCCCCATCCTCACGCGCGTGGCCCGCCCGGGGCCCCGGTATGGAGACCCGTGTGGGGCCGGAACAGTTGCGGGGGCAGCGGGGGCCAGGTCGTAACGACGCGGTAGGTGGCGTGCATCACAGGTAGCGGATCAGCCTGGCACCCGCACCCTGCCGCACAACGGGTCGAATGATCATGCAGGGCGCGCATGGACCTGTTCGCGCAGGTCAAGAGCACTTAGCCTGCCAGGATGCGCTATCTGGTCGAGTCTTTCGCTCTCGGAGCCCTCAGTCGGGGGCGATCGGTCGAGCAGTTCCTTGGAGGAGCAGGGACAGCGGAGAGGCCGGAAGTCCGCTGGGTCGAGATCCGCCCGGTAGCTGAGGGCTTCGTCGTGATTCTCCATGAGGTCGAGGACATCGGCCGCGAGGACTTCTACGACCTGCACGGGCTCCCCGAGGTCGAACGCGAGGACGGCGAGCAGAACTTCGGTCACGAGATCGGTGTCGTCGCCGAAGGTGCTGGGGCCCTGTACCTGGCCGAGCAAGAACTCGGCGCACACCCCGCCCGCTGGTGCAATCAAGGTGTAGCCGGTGGCGACTACCTGGACTACGTGCGAGCCGGACGCCCGGACGCTACCCCTCACTGAGTGACAACGGAGCGCTCGTCGGCCGTTGTCAGTAATGGATCTCTTTGGCCTCGTACCCTTCGAGCCCTGCGGTGACGAGGGCGGGGACGAGGGCGTGCAAGTACCAGGCGAGGTCGGTGAACTCCGGCGCCACCGGGATGCGCCGACGTTCCATGGTGGGCACGAAGGAGACATCTGTACGACCGGGCATGAACATGAGCATGCCGCCTGTTCTCGCCTCCGAGTGGTAGACGTTGAGGGCCACCGTGTAGGGCATGTTCCCCGGCTGGTCCAGCAGCGCCAGCGCCTCACCGAGGCCGTCGAGCGTGCCGTCGTACCACTCGTACATGCCGTCCGCATCGTTGATCATGTACGAGACGCCCCCAGGTGGTACCGCCGCGGACCACCCCGCCCTGGTCAGGGCGTCCAGAATCGCGCGCACAGTGGTCGGGCACGTGAAAGTGAAGTCGATGTCGGCGTCTCTGGATCCCACTGGACCTCCGGGCAGCGTGAGCAATAGCCCCGCATCCTCGCTGGTGGAGCGCAGGGCCGTCGATCCGTTTTCCCAGCCTGGCCGCTGATCTTGGTAACGACGACTTCTAAGTCGAGCTGGGCAGCGGCTCGTGTCGGGGCCGCTCCTGCAAGGTGTCAATACGGAGCCCGTCACCACCGCGTACCGCCAGCCGACCGCGGCCGCTGCTCGTGCCGCCGCAGCGAACCGCACCTGGTCCTCCTCCTTGATCCGCTCTGCTGGACGTACGTCCAGCAGCCAGGCCGCCCCCGGTGTCGGCGCGAGGAAGTCAGGGGTGTGCGAATCCTCGCCGTCCAGCGGGGCAAACCTCAGGCGAAACGGCTGCGACAGCACCTCGACAACGCTCCCGGCGAAGTCCAAGGCCAGCAGCAGGCGGCGCTCCGCCAGGCTCTCGAAGCCGTGCTGCCGCCCGGCAGAGACCAGGAACTCCAGCCCAGGTCGGTGCCTCTGGCCCGCTCGCCACGAGAACCGGCGCACCGGCACGGGTGCCGCCGTCGGCGCGGTAGCCAGGTCGCGTACGGGCACGATGACCTTGGCCTTGCCCGCCTTCCATACCGTCGTCCACGTACGCAGCCAGTCCGGATTTCCGCTGATCCGACCGACAGCCTCTTCGGGAACGGAGTACGGCAAGAACAGCTCGTCGACTGCGCAGGTATGCGACCACACCGGCCGCGCTTCATGTACGGCACCACCATCCCGGGACTCCACGAGGCCACTTCATCGCACGCCCGCTGTGCCGTCGCCGGGATCACCGGAAATCCGCCGTTTAGACCCGGTCCGCGCTACCCCGCCCACCCGCACGCTCAACTGGCCAACTAGAACACTCAGTCACAAGACGGTCCGGACGTCGGCGCACGCCTCCGCGACCCGACCGGGGGGCGGACGGCAGCGGGGCCGCCGTCCGCCGGGTGGGGGCGGACGGCGGCCCCGGTGGGCGCGGTGGGGATCAGTCGGGGAGCCGGTCCGTGATCCAGGTGGCCAGTTCCTCGGTGATGGCCGTGTGCACGGTGGTCGTGGACGAGCAGAGGAAGTCGTCCAGCTCGCTCTCCTCCGGGCTCAGGGAGTCGATGCTCACGTACAGGTCGTCCTGCTCGTCGACGTCGCGGATCGCCACCGCGCTGACCGAGGGGACGAAGCACACGTCCTCGTGCCGCAGATCGGCCTTGCCGCCGAGCTTCTCCATCGTCTCGGCAAGGATCCGGTACGTGTGCAGCGTTCCGCCCGGCGCGCCGTCCATTTCCGGGAAGCCGCTGGTCGTGATGGTCTTCTCGGCCTTGGGGAACCTGCGGTTGAGGTAGGCGGCCGTCACGTCGTTGCCCTGGGCCTGGGTGTAGAAGGTGGTGCCCGGGTAGATCTTGTCGATCCGCAGAGCGACCTCGCCGGGCTTCACGTCCGGCAGGCCGACCCCGTCGGCGCGGCCGTTGGCCACGCCGATCTTCATCGGGATCTGCGGCCAGCCGCCGACCCGGTCCAGGGCCGCCAGGAACTCGGCGCGCTCCGGGGCGACGCCGATCTTGCCGGTGTCCCTGTCGTAGTGCTGCCACAGCATCTGACGCGCGGCCGGGCTGTCCATCTGCTTCGCGAAGTCGTTCGGGAACGGGATGAAGTACGAGAACGCCTGCACGCCGACCGGGATGGAGGCGCCGCGGTGCGGGCTGTCGTAGGAGAAGTACAGCGCCGTCCGGTGGTCCATCCGCTGCCGCTCCATCTTGGCGAGCGCGTAGCGGGTGACGATGCCGCCCATGCTGAAGCCGCCGACGACCAGGCGGGCGTCGCCGACCTGCTCGGCGCCCGCCTGCAGGATGGCGGCGATGGCCGCCTGCGCGTTGTCCAGGATCGATGCGCTGCGCTCGTCGAAGCCGAGCAGGATCACGTCCCTGCCGCGCCGGCGCAGCTCGCTGACGAACGGGAAGGCTCCGCCTTCCAGCCCCTGGTAGAGGACGTCGAGCTCGCTGCGGCCGAGGCTGAAACCGTCGGCCATGATCACGGGCCGGGTGAGGTGACGGTTGCCGTCGCCGAGGAAGACCCACGCGAAGCCGTTCGGCAGGCTCCACTCCTCGTGCTCCGGCACCTCGATCGCCCCGGAGGGCCCGGCGGTCAGCGGACCGTCGAGGGTGAACGCACCGACATTGGGCTCGGACGTCGCGGACATGGTCGTACTCCTTGGGGAAGGGGTGGGCGAGACGACGTCATCATGGGGGGCGTTTTGAGCGCATCACTCCTCTGAGCTGCGGAGTTCACCACATCTGATGGAGCGTGCACGGGAATGGTTTAGTGCGTCTGGCATGTGCCAATTGGATATTCCCGCCGTCGGCCCGTTCGGGTCAGCCGGCAGCGGCTCCGAACCACCGCGACAGCGGGCCGAGCAGGTCCTCCTGGTCCGTACCGGCCCACACCACGTGCCCGTCCGGCCGCAGCAGCACGGCGGGCGCGCCCGGTTCCCCGCCGGCGTCGACCACGTGGTCGACCCGGTCCGTCCAGCCCGCCACCGACAGCAGGCCGGTCCGGTCGAGCAGCAGCCCGCGACCGCCGCGCATCAGCTCGTAGAGTCGCCCCTGCTTCAGTTCCACGTCCCGCATGCGCCGGCCGAGCAGGTCGTGTCCCTCGCCCAGGTCGTAGCGGACCCCGACCGCGGTGATCTGCTCGGTCACGTACCGGTTCACCACCTCGAAGTCCATCAACTGCGAGACGAACTCCCGCAGCGCCCGCGCGGCCGGATCCGCCCCGAGCAGCACCCCCTGCGCGAGGGTGCTGTCCAGCACCCGGGCGCCCTCCGCGTGCCGTTCGTCGTGGTAGCTGTCGAGCAGCCCCTCGGGCGCCCATCCGTTGACCTCCGCGGCCAGCTTCCAGCCGAGGTTGAACGCGTCCTGGACACCGAGGTTGAGGCCCTGCCCGGCGGTCGGCGGGTGGATGTGCGCCGCGTCCCCGGCCAGCAGCACCCGGCCGACCCGGTAGCGCTCGGCCTGCCGGGTGGCGTCGCCGACCCGTGAGATCCAGCGCGGCGAGTGCGCGCCGAAGTCGGTGCCCGCGAACTCCCGCAGCCGCGCCGTGAACTCCTCGAAGGTCGGGGCGGCCGTACGGTCCTCCACCGGCCCCCCGGCGGGCACGATGACGCGGTACGCCCCGCCGCCCAGGGGAACCGCGCCGAACCGGACGTGGGTCTTGCGGATCTCCCCGATCACGGCGGCCAGCTCCGCCGGTTCCGCGGTCAACTCGACGTCGCCGAGCAGCGTCTCGACCCTGGTCGGCTCACCGGGGAAGGCGACGCCGAGCAGCCTGCGCACCGTGCTGCGGCCGCCGTCGCAGCCGACGAGGAAGCGCGAGCGCAGCCGCGTGCCGTCGGCCAGCTCGACGTCCACCCCGTCCTCGTCCTGCGCCAGCCCGGCCAGTTCGGCGCCGCGCCGGATCTCGGCACCGAGTTCGACGGCCCGCTCGGTGAGCAGCCGCTCGGTGACCGTCTGCTCGATGGCGAGACCGTACGGGTGCGCGGTGTCCACCCCGTCGGGCCACGGCTTGATGATGGCCGAGAAGAAGCCGCCGGCCTGGAACCGCTCGCCGTGCGCCAGGAACCGCTCCAGCAGGCCGCGCTGGTCCATCACCTCGACGCTGCGCACGTGCAGCCCGCGCGCCCGGGACAGGCCGGACGGCTCCGTCAGCTTCTCCAGCACGACCGTCCGCACCCCGGCCAGCCGCAGTTCGGCGGCCAGCATCAACCCGGTCGGTCCACCCCCGGCGACGATCACGTCGATCATTGCGTTCCCCCTGCGTTCGTGCGGCTCATGACTTCGGTGATCGATTCTGCGGCACGGCCCGGGGCCTTGCCGCACGTCCCCCCGGAACGGGCCGGCCCCGCCGACGGTGGTGTCGGCGGGGCCGGGGTGGCGCGGGGGGGGCAGCCGGGTACGACCGCTGCCCTCGCTACGGCTTCGGCAGGACGCAGCCGGGGCGGTTCAGGTCGATCTGGTTGCCGGGGCCGATGCAGGGGACGAGGAGGTACGTCTCCTGCGCGTAGTTGATGCCCTGACGGACCGTCACGTTGCCGTTCTCGTCCACCTCGCACGGGTTGTTGTCCGTGCAGCGCTGTCCGTCCTCGTTGCCCGTGTTGTTGACGGCGACGACCTTGCCGGTCGTCGTGTCGATCACCGGGGAACCCGAGGTGCCGCCGATGGTGTTGCAGGACGAGGTGTAGCGGACCGAGTCCTTCCAGGTCCAGGCGCCCTCCTTGAGGCGGTACGCGAACCCGTCGACGCTGCAGCTGTAGGTCCGCTTCCAGTATCCGGAGACCACCTTGATCGACGAACCCTGCGCCGGGCGGGTGTCGTTGAGGGTGAGCGCGCCGATGCCGTACTGGCTCTGGATCTGCGCGTACGTCTTGGTCAGCTGGTACAGCGAGACGTCCGTGTCCGTCATCGTCCCGTACGCGATCTTGCTGGCGCGCAGCGTCGCGACCTTGGAGCCGGAAGCGTTGAGCAGCGAGAACGAGCGGCTGGAGGCGCGGTTGACCAGGACCTCGCCGGCGGCCGGGAAGCCGGTCTCCAGGCAGTGCCCGTTGGAGAGGACGAGCGCGGGGTCGTTCGGCTGCGAGGCGGGGGTGCGGACGACCGAGCCGGAGCAGTTGCTGAGCGCGACGGTGCCCGCGTACGTGACGGCCACGGCCTGCGGGTTCTTGGCCGTTGCCCGGTCCGTGTCCTGGGGGGCGGAGGCCACGGCCGGCGCAGCCGCCGCTCCGGTGAGGAGCAGGGAGAGCAGGAGGCCGGTGAGAGGCTTGTTCATGTGGGGGTTCCCCTCTGGTGACGAATGCGACCGAAGATCCTTCGGTTGTCATGCGCATTCTCAGTTGACCTGAGTCAACTCACAAGAGGGCCTTGCCAGTTGAGGAAAGGCCGACCGGCCGGGCTACGGGCACTTCCGCCCCCAACCCTCCCAACGGCCCACGGGCCGGGCACCGGAGCCCATAACGGGACGCAAGGGCCACCCCCACGACCTGGCCAAATATGGCGTGTCCATGGCCGGTACTCTGCGGTGCCCCCGATGACGGGGGCACCGAGATTCCGCTCAGGAGGACCCATCCATGGCCATCAAGAAGGCCACGATCCAGCAGCAGGTGGCAGCCGCGCTCGCCGAGGCGAACCCCACCGACCGGCCCATCGTCACCATGCAGGCCATCGCGGGCCCCAGCGTGTGGCTGATGAGCATGCTCGGCCTCATCGGCCAGGCGTTCCTCACCTACTACTTCGTCACGGTGACCGAGCAGGCGGTGGTCCTCCACAAGGCGAGCCGGATGAGCAACCGCCCGAAGGAAATCGTCTTCGCGATACCGCCCGCCCAGGCCGTCGGCACCGTCACCGACGTCAACCGCAACGCCCTCTGGAGCTCGTTCCGCATCATGCTCCCCGGCCACGTGAAGCCGACCCGGATGAACGTGCACCGCATCTGGCGGGACGAGATGGACCAGGTCGTCTCCCTGCTGAACGGGCAGCCCCAGCCCGCCGCCTGACGGTGACCCGAGCCGGCGGGCGGAGGGGACCACGTCCCCAGCCCCCTCCGCCCCCGGCGCACCCCCTGCCTCACCACCAGTACACGGGATACCGGACGGCCGCCGGCCGCGCCCGCGACGCCGCCATCCCCGCCAGCACCAGCACGACCGCCGCACCGGTCAGCAGCGGCAGGAACCACACCGGGTCCGGCGCCTGCAGCACCACCACCACGGTGGTCGCCGCCGCCGGCGAGTGCGGGGTCCGGGCCAGCGTCATGACCCCCACCGCCACCCCCGCCCCGAGCGCCGCCACCCACGGCGCGCCGCCGAGCAGCGCCAGCGCCAGGTAGCCGACCGCCGCGCACAGGAGGTGCCCCGCGACGACGCTGCGCGGCTGCGCCAGGGGCAGCGCGGGCACCCCGTAGACGATGGCCGCGCTCGCCGCGATCGGCGGGATCAGCACGGGCTCGCGCAGCAGCGCGCCGATGCCGACGAGCGCCAGCAGCGCCGCGGCCGCCACCCCACCGCTGACCAGGGCGGTGGCCCGGGCGGGCGCGACCGGCGCGGGCGCCCGCCCGGCGAGCGTGCGCAGGGCGGGCGGGCGCAGGGCGGGCGGCCGGCCGGGGGTCTGTTCGGTAGTCGTGTCCACGCTCATGAGCGCCAGGTGTACCGCGCCCCCGCATTCCGGCCCTATACGGCGACCCCGCAACGACTGACAACCGACGGTTGACACCCCGCGGAGTGTCAACCTAGGGTTGCACTCATGACGAACCCTTCCGTGGAACCCGTGGAACCCGTCCGCATGACCAATCCGGTCCGCCTCGACGACCTCATCGAGGCCATCAAGAAGGTCCACTCCGACACCCTGGAGCAGCTCAGCGGCGCCGTGGTCGCCGCCGAGGCCCTCGGTGACGTGGCGGACCACCTCATCGGCCACTTCGTCGACCAGGCCCGCCGCTCCGGCGCCTCCTGGACCGACATCGGCCGCAGCATGGGCGTCACCCGCCAGGCGGCGCAGAAGCGCTTCGTCCCCAAGGCCGACAAGGAGGGCGACCCCGGCCTCGACCCGAACCAGGGCTTCGGACGCTTCACCCCCCGCGCCCGCAACGTCGTCGTCAGCGCCCAGAACGAGGCCCGCGCGGCCGGCCACACCGAGATCCGCCCCGAGCACCTGCTCCTGGGCCTGCTCGCCGAGCCCGAGGGCCTGTGGATCACCGCCCTCACCGCCCGGCAGCTCGCCGCCGCCGACCTCCGCGCCGCCGCCACGGCAGCCCTGCCGGAACCCTCCGGCGCCCCCGTCCCCGACCTCGTGCCCTTCGACGCGGGCGCCAAGAAGGCCCTGGAGCTCACCTTCCGCGAGGCCCTGCGCCTGGGCCACGGCTACGTCGGCACCGAGCACATCCTGCTCGCCCTCCTCGAACTGGAGGACGGCGACGGCGTGCTGAGCGGCCTCGGCCTCGACAAGGCCGAGAGCGAGGCCCGCATCACCGCACTCCTGGCCTCCGTACTCGACGGGTCCGCGCAGCCGCCGTCGCCGGAGCCGCGTCCGTGACCTCGTAGCGCTTGACGTACGCGCCGAGGAAGGACTGCAGCGTCGCGACGGCCGGGATCGCGATCAGCGCCCCGACCGCGCCCAGCAGGGCGGTGCCCGCGATCACCGACCCGAAGGCCACCGCAGGATGGATGTCCACCGTCCGCGCGGTCAGCTTCGGCTGGAGCATGTAGTTCTCGAACTGCTGGTAGACCACCACGAACCCGAGCACGTACAGCGCGTACCACGGGTTGACCGTGAAGGCGATCAGCATCGGCAGCGCGCCCGCCAGGTAGGTGCCGATGGTGGGGATGAACTGGGAGACCAGCCCCACCCACACCGCCAGGGCGGGCGCGTACGGCAGGTCGAGGAACTCGAAGACGACGTAGTGCGCGATACCGGAGATCAGCGCCATCAGGCCGCGGGAGTACAGGTAGCCGCCCGTCTTGGCGACGGCGATCTCCCAGGCCCGCAGCACCTCGGCCTGCTTCGCGGGCGGCAGCACGGAGCACAGCGCGCGGCGCAGCCGGGGCCCGTCGGCGGCGAAGTAGAAGGAGAACAGGCCGACCGTCAGCAGCCTGAAGAGCCCGCCGAGCACGGTGGTGGACACGTCGAGCACACCGGTCGCGCTGTTCTGCACGTACTTCTGGAGCCAGTCGGAGTGCAGCAGGCTGTCCTGGATCTCCAGGCGGGACAGCTCGGTGTGGAAGGTGGCGTTGATCGAGTTGATCACCGAGTCGAGGTAGCGCGGGAAGCCCTCCACCATGTCGACGATCTGTCCGGCGAGCATCGAGCCGAGCAGCGCGAGGAAGCCCGCCGTCGCGACGAACACCCCGAGGAACACCAGGAAGGTTGCGAGCCCGCGGCGCATGCCGCGCGCCGCCATCCTGGCCACGGCGGGTTCGATCGCGAGCGCCAGGAAGAACGCGATCAGGATGTTGACCAGCAGCCCGATCAGCTGGTGGAAGGCCCAGCTGCCGAGCTGGAAGCAGGCGACCAGGGCCAGTACGAGGACCACCGCGCGCGGCAGCCAGCGCGGCATCCGCGCGTCCCCCCGGCCGGCGGCGGTACCGCCGGACGCCTCCCGGACCTCCGGGACGCCCCCGGTGTCCGGTGCGTCGCCGGTGTCCTCGGCCTCCCGGGCCTCCGGGATCGGGTCGGTCGTCGTCGTCTCATCACTGACTGCCACGCCGCCCAGTCTGTCCCACCCGCTTCCCGAATCGCGAAACGGTGTTCGCGTCAGCGCAGCGAGGCCGGCACGTCCATCGCGGTGCACACCGCGCGCCACACGTCCTTGGTCTCCCAGCCCGCGTCCAGGGCCTGGTGCACGGTGCGTCCACCGAGTTCCGCCATCACGTGGTCCCGGGCGAAGGACTCCGCGTAGGCCGCACCGAAGTGCTCCGCCATCCGCTCCCAGAAAATCGTCAACCGCATGCCCCCAGTATCCCGCCCGGGAGAGTGCACCCGTCCCGTTGGCCCCCTGCGCCTCCGCCCGGCGCCCTACGGTGTCACGCATGCCTGGAGACGAATCTCCCCCGCCGGCCCCGCTGGCCCGCGCGGAACAGTTCATCTGGCTCACGGCCCGGGTGCTGGAGCAGCGGCGGTTCGCCTTCCACTTCCTCGGCGGGGACGCCGACGCGGTGGACGCCGCCCTCGGCGCCTACCTGGGCGACGACGGCGGCTACGGACACGCGCTCGACCCGGATCTGCGCGGCCCACTGAGCCAGCCCCTGCACACCGCGCACGCCCTGCGGGTCCTCGACGGCCTCGGCCGCTGCGCCGGCCAGCGCATCGAGCGGCTCTGCCGCCACCTGACCGGGCTCTGCACCCCCGAGGGCGCGCTCCCCCTGGTCCGCCCGGCCCCGCACGACCATCCCGTGGCTCCCTACCACCCGGTGCGCGACGACCCGCCGGGCGAGCTGCTGACCACGGGGCCCGTCGTCGGGGTGCTGCACCGCAACCGGATCTGGCACGCCTGGCTGTTCCGGGCCACGGACTTCTGCTGGGAGCGGATCGAGACGCTGCGCCACTCGCACCCCTACGAGGTCCAGAGCGCGGTGGCCTTCCTCGACGGCGCCCCCGACCGGTCCCGCGCTGCGGCGGCCGCGGACCGGCTGGGGCGGCTGGTGCGCGAGCGGCACCTCGTGGTGCTCGACCCGGCGCGGCGCGAGGAGTACGCGCCCGCCCCCGGCTACGCGCCGGGCGAGCTGCTCTTCCCGTACGACTACGCGCGGCGCCCGGAGTCGCTGGCCCGGAGCTGGTTCACCGACGAGGAGATGCGCCGCTCCCTGGACTTCCTCGCGGCGGAGCAGCAGCCGGACGGAGGCTGGCCGGTGCGCCGCCGCGCCTGGGCACCGGGCAGCTCGCTGGAGCGGCGGCCGATCGCCACCCTGGAGGCCCTGCTGACGCTCAGGGCGTACGGGCGCCCGATCGGCACGGTCAGCCCCCCAGCGCCCGGACGCCCGCGGTGACCACCACCGCCGCCCCGACGACCACCAGGAACGGGGCGCGCAGCAGCAGGGCGAGCGCGGCGGCGGCCAGCCCGGCGGCGCGGGCGTCGAGCACCAGCGCGTGGCCGGTGCTGAAGGTCTGCTGGGCGGTGAGCGCGGCGAGCAGCGCGACCGGCAGCAGGCCGGACAGCCTGCGCACCAGGGGCCGCTCCAGGGCCCCGGCGGGCACGAGGAGTCCGGCGAGCTTGACGGCGTAGCAGCCGACGACGGTCAGTCCGATGGCGATCCAGACGTTCACGAGCGGCGTCCCTTCATCCACAGCACGGCGGGCGCGGCCAGCGCGGCGATCAGCACGGGCACCCCGGAGGGCAGGACGGGCAGGAAGCCCAGTCCGAGGACCAGGGCCAGGCCCGCGACGGCCCGCTCGGTGGTGGTCTTCAGCATCGGCGCGAGCAGCGCGAGGAACACGGCGGGCCCGGCCGCGTCCAGCCCCCAGGCGGAGGTGTCCCCGATGGCCTCGGCGCCGAGCGCGCCCAGCAGGGTGGTGAGGTTCCACAGCAGGTAGAGGCTGAGCCCGGTGACGGTGAAGCCGAGCCGGGCGGACTTGCGGTCGGGCTGCGCCAGCGACACGGCGGTGGTCTCGTCGATCACCCAGTGCGCGGCGAAGGGGCGCACGGCCCGGGGCAGCGCGAGCAGCTGGGACAGCCGCAGCCCGTAGAAGGCGTTGCGGGTGCCCAGGAAGAAGGCCCCGGCGGCCGCGGTGAAGGGGTTCCCGCCCGCGGCGAGCGCGCCGACCAGGGCGAACTGCGAGGCTCCGGTGAAGACGAGCAGGCTCAGCACACAGGCCTGCAGCACGCTGATCCCGGCCCCGGCGGCGGTCACGCCGAAGGCGAACCCCGACAGGCCGACGGCCACTCCCACCCCGAGGGCGTCGCGGACGACGGCGGCCCGCGGCCGCCCGGGGGGCGCTCCCCCGTCGTGGACGGGGGCCTCTCGTATCACCATCTGGTTCTCTCCCACGCCCCGAACGTACGCGGGGGGCGGCCGGCGGTCTTGTACGTTCTTGCACCCGCCCGGCGCCCCGTCGCCGCAGGCCGGGGCCCCGGCCGGGCGCGGGCGAGGGCACGGGCGAGGGCACGGGTGAGGGCACGGGCGAGGGCACGGGCGATGGCGCCGCCCGGACTCCCGCGGCCACGGCACCAGCCCGCGGCTAGGCCGTCTCTTTCGGATCTTGCCGGTTAAGCCCGCGTCGTCCGGTGCCGTGCATCGGCGCGTTGGCGGGGCGCCCTTGTACTGGACGTACTTGGGCGCTCCGCCAGGGCGGCGAGGTGCGGTGCCGGGCGGCGCGGGTCAGGCAAGATCCGGAAGAGACGGCCTAGCCCGCGGCCCGCTCCCGCCGGTACGCGCCCGGGGGCACCCCGACGATCCGGGTGAAGTGCCGGTTCAGGTGCGGCTGGTCCGTGAAGCCGACGGTGACGGCGGCCTCGGCGGGCGCGGTGCCCGCGTCGAGCAGCAGCCGCGCCCGGCGGACCCGGGCGTCGGTGAGCCAGGTGTGGGGCGGCATCCCGTACCGGTCCCGGAAGGCACGCAGCAGGGCGAAGGGGCTGGTGCCCAGTTCCTCCGCGAGGCGCTCCAGCGAGGGCGGCTCGGCCATCCGCTGCTCCAGCACGCTGCGGGCCCGTTCCGCGTCGGCCGCGCCCGCGCGCCGCGGCGGGCGGGCGGGCAGCGGGCCCGCGTGCCGGGTGAGCATCCGCGCCACCACGCCCCTCAGCAGGGTGTCGGCGGCGAGCGCGTTGCCCGCCTCGGCGGCCCGGTGCACGTCGGTGATGGCCCGCGACGCCTCCGGGTCGGGGACCAGGTCGGCGGTGAAGCCGGGGGTGCCGCGCAGGCTGCCGATCTCGGCGGCGACCTCGGCGATCAGGTCCCGGGAGGGGTAGAGGGTTGCGTACGCCCAGCCCTCGGGCGCCCCGGCGCGCGCGGTGTGCGCCACCTCCGGGTTGATCAGCACCACGCTGCCCGGCCCGGCCCGGACCGTGCCGGAGGGCAGGCCGATCTCCTCGACGCCGCCGGTGACGGCCGCGATGACGTAGCCGTCGTGCGCGTGGCGCGGAAAGGTGTGGCGGACGTAGTGGGCGCGCAGCAGGTCCAGCCCCGGCAACTGCGGGTACTGCCAGTGGCGGGCCCACTCCCGGTGCCCGTCGTGCGTTGCGTCCGTCCCCATGACCCCATTCTGCGCGCCGCCGCCGGGGGTGTCCGCGCAGGTCCGGTGCGTTGTCAGTGGCGGGGTGCACGATGGGGGCATGGCAGGCGCTGCGCTCGACTCGTTCTCCCCCGCGACCCGCTCCTGGTTCACGGGGGCCTTCCGTACGCCCACCGCCGCGCAGGAGGGCGCCTGGCGGGCGATCGGGGAGGGCTCGGACGTGCTCGTCGTGGCACCGACCGGTTCCGGCAAGACCCTCGCCGCCTTCCTCGCCGCCCTCGACCGGCTCGCCGCGGACCCGCCGCCCGCCGAACCGAAGAAGCGCTGCCGCGTGCTGTACGTGTCCCCGCTCAAGGCCCTCGCCGTGGACGTGGAGCGCAACCTGCGCAGCCCCCTGACCGGGATCCGGCAGGAGTCGGCGCGCCTGGGCCTGCCCGAGCCGGACATCCGGGTGGGCATCCGCTCCGGGGACACCCCGCCCGCCGAGCGCCGCGCGCTGGCCGTCAGACCGCCGGACATCCTGATCACCACCCCGGAGTCGCTGTTCCTGATGCTGACCTCGGCGGCCAGGGAGGCGCTGGCGGGGGTCGAGACGGTGATCCTGGACGAGGTGCACGCCGTCGCGGGGACCAAGCGCGGGGCGCACCTGGCCCTGTCGTTGGAGCGGCTGGACGAGCTGCTGCCGCGCCCGGCCCGCCGGATCGGGCTGTCGGCGACGGTCCGGCCGGTGGAGGAGGTCGCCCGGTACCTGGCCCCGCGCGGCCGGGTCGAGATCGTGCAGCCGCCCTCGGACAAGGAGTTCGACCTGTCGGTGGTCGTCCCCGTCGAGGACATGGGCGAGTTGGGGGGCTCCCCGGCCACCGAGGGCCGCGAGGGCGGCGACAAGCCGTCGATCTGGCCGCATGTGGAGGAGCGGATCGCGGACCTGGTGCAGGCCCACCGTTCGACGATCGTGTTCGCCAACTCCCGCCGTCTCGCGGAGCGGCTCTGCAACCGGCTCAACGAGATCGCCTACGAGCGGGCCGTGGGCGAGCCCCTGCCCCAGGGGGCGCCGCCCGCCGAGATCATGGCGCAGTCCGGGGCCGCCCACGGGGCGCCTCCCCTGCTGGCCCGCGCGCACCACGGATCGGTGTCCAAGGAGCAGCGGGCCCTGGTCGAGGAGGACCTGAAGGCGGGCCGGCTGCCCGCCGTGGTCGCCACGTCCAGCCTGGAACTGGGCATCGACATGGGCGCGGTGGACCTGGTGGTGCAGGTGGAGTCGCCGCCCTCGGTGGCCTCCGGGCTCCAGCGCGTGGGCCGCGCCGGACACCAGGTGGGCGCCGTCTCCACGGGGGTGGTCTTCCCCAAGTACCGCGGGGACCTGGTCCAGGCGGCCGTGGTCACCGAGCGGATGCGCACCGGGGCGATCGAGTCCCTGCGCATCCCCTCCAATCCGCTGGACGTCCTCGCCCAGCAGCTGGTCGCCATGACGGCGCTGGACACCTGGCAGCTGGACGACCTCCTCGCCCTGGTACGGCGGGCGGCGCCCTTCGCGGCGCTGCCGGAATCGGCGTTCACGGCGGTGCTGGACATGCTGGCGGGCCGCTACCCCTCCGACGCCTTCGCGGAACTGAGACCCAGGGTGGTCTGGGACCGGGTGGCGGGGACGGTCACCGGGCGGCCCGGCGCGCAGCGGCTCGCGGTCACCTCCGGGGGGACCATCCCGGACCGCGGCCTCTTCGGCGTCTTCCTCGCGGGCTCGGACCCGAAGAAGGGCGGCGGCCGGGTCGGCGAGCTGGACGAGGAGATGGTCTACGAGTCCCGCGTGGGCGACGTGTTCACCCTGGGCACCACCTCCTGGCGGATCGAGGACATCACCCGCGACCGGGTCCTGGTCACCCCGGCCCCCGGGGTGCCGGGCCGGCTGCCGTTCTGGAAGGGCGACCAGCTGGGCCGCCCCCTCGAACTGGGCCGTGCGGTCGGTGCGTTCCTGCGCGAGCTGGGCGGGCTCACCGAGGAGGACGCCCGGCTGCGGCTGCTGGCGGCCGGCCTGGACGCCCGCGCGGCGCAGAACGTCCTGGCCTACCTCGCCGAGCAGCGCGAGGCCTGCGGTCACGTACCGGACGACCGGACCATCGTGGTCGAGCGGTTCCGCGACGAACTGGGCGACTGGAGGGTGGTGGTCCACTCCCCCTTCGGCGCCCAGGTGCACGCCCCCTGGGCACTGGCGCTCGGCGCCCGCCTCGCCGAGAAGTACGGCATGGACGCCCAGGTCATGCACGCCGACGACGGGATCGTCCTGCGCTTGCCGGACGCCGACCTGCTCTCCATGGACCTCCTCGACCACGACCCCGCACACCCGGCGGACTTCGCGTTCGACGACGACCGGGCGCCGCTCGGCGCGGCCGACGTCGCCTTCGAGCGGGGCGAGGTCAGCGGGATCGTCACCGACCAGGTCGGCGGGTCGGCCCTGTTCGCCTCCCGGTTCCGCGAGTGCGCGGCCCGCGCGCTGCTGCTGCCGCGCCGCAGCCCGGGCAAGCGCACCCCGTTGTGGCAACAGCGCCAACGGGCCTCGCAACTGCTCCAGGTGGCCTCGGAGTTCGGCTCGTTCCCGATCGTGCTGGAAGCCGTACGGGAATGCCTCCAGGACGTCTTCGACGTGCCGGGGCTGACGGAGCTGATGGGGGACATCGAGGCGCGGCGCGTGCGCATGGTCGAGGTGACCACCCCCGAGCCCTCCCCCTTCGCCCGCTCTCTCCTGTTCGGGTACGTCGCCCAGTTCCTCTACGAGGGGGACTCGCCGCTCGCCGAGCGGCGCGCGGCGGCGCTCTCGCTGGACTCCCGCCTCCTGGCCGAGCTCCTGGGCCAGGCCGAGCTGCGCGAACTGCTCGACGCCGAGGTGCTGGAGGAGCTGGAGCGGGAGCTGCAGTGGCTGACCGGAGACCGCCGGGCCAAGGACGCCGAGTCGGTGGCCGACCTGTTGCGCCTGCTGGGCCCGCTGACCGACGCCGAACTGGCGGAGCGGGGCGCCGAGCCCGGCTGGGCCCCCGGGCTGGCGGCGGCCCGCCGGGCGATCCGGGTCCGGATCGGCGGCGCGGACCACTGGGCGGCGATCGAGGACGCCGGCCGGCTGCGGGACGCGCTGGGCACGGCCCTGCCGGTGGGGGTCCCGGAGGCGTTCACCGAGCCGGTCAAGGACCCCCTCGGCGATCTGCTGGCCCGGTACGCGCGCACCCACGGCCCGTTCACCACCGCCACCGCCGCCGCCCGCTTCGGCCTGGGCACGGCGGTGACGGAGGGCGCCCTGCACCGGCTGGCGGCGCCGGGCCGGCTCGTGCAGGGCGAGTTCCATCCGGCGGGCATCGGCCAGGAGTGGTGCGACGCCACGGTGCTGCGCAGGCTGCGGCGCCGCTCGCTGGCCGCGCTCCGGCAGGAACTGGAGCCGGTTCCGCCGGCCTCGCTGGCCACCTTCCTGCCCCAATGGCAGCACCTGGGCGGCGGGCTGCGCGGCATCGACGGCCTGGCCCGCGCCATCGAGCAGCTCCAGGGCGCGCCGGTCCCGGCCTCGGCCCTGGAGCGGCTGATCCTGCCCTCTCGGGTCGCCGGATACTCCCCCGCGCTGCTGGACGAGCTGACCACCACGGGCGAGGTGGTGTGGGCGGGAGCCGGCGCCCTGCCGGGCAAGGACGGCTGGATCTCCCTCTACCTGGCGGACGCGGCGCCCCTGCTGCTGCCCCCGGCGCACCCGCTGGAACCGTCGCCGCTGCACCAGGGGGTGCTGGAGGCCCTGTCCTCGGGGCGGGCCCTGTTCTTCCGGCAGCTGGTGCAAGAGGTCCGCGCCGGGCTCCCGGACGCCTCCGACCTGGAGCTGTCCTCGGCCCTGTGGGACCTGGCCTGGTCGGGCCGGGTGACGAACGACACCCTGGCCCCGCTGCGCTCCCTGCTCGGCTCGGGCCGTACGGCGGGGGCCACCGCGCACCGGGCCCGCCGGACGGTGCCGCGCGGCCGGTACGGGACCCTGAGCGCCACGGTCTCCCGTACGGGCCCGCCCACGGTCTCCGGCCGCTGGTCCCTGCTCCCCGCACCCGCGCCCGACCCGACGCACCGGGCGCACGCGCTGGCCCGGACCCTGCTGGACCGGCACGGCGTGGTCACCCGCGGGGCGGTGGCGGCGGAGGGGGTCGAGGGCGGGTTCAGCGCGGTGTACCGGATCCTGTCCGCGTTCGAGGACAGCGGGCAGGCCCGGCGGGGGTACGTGGTGGAGGGACTGGGCGCGGCCCAGTTCGCGATGGACGGCGCGGTGGACCGCCTGCGGGCTGCCGAGCGGACCCCGCCGCCCCTGGCGGCGGTGGTGCTGGCCGCCGCCGATCCGGCGAACGCGTACGGGGCGGCCCTGGGCTGGCCGGAGCCCCCGGCGGGCGCCACGCACAAGCCGGGCCGCAAGGCGGGTTCCCTGGTGGTCCTGGTCGACGGCGAGCTCGTCCTCTACCTGGAGCGCGGCGGCAAGACCCTGCTGGCCTGGCCGGAGCCGGAGGATCCGCGCCTCGCGGCGGCGACGGCCGCCCTGGTGGCGTCCTCCCGCGCGGGCACCCTCCCGGACCTGACGGTGGAACGCGTCAACGCCACCCCGGCCCTGACCTCCCTGCTCGGCAAGTCCCTCGAATCGGCCGGCTTCCACGCCACCCCACGGGGGCTGCGCCTGCGCAACTAGGTGGCCCCGGCCGCCCCTTGCGGGAAACGGCTTGGACTCGCTCCAGTATCGGCTCGGCCACGTATGTCTTGGCCATGTCACGAAACCGCTGCCAGGCGCTCCTGAGCTGGCACTGACGCTTATCCATGGCTTATCAAAGGTGATCACAGGCACCGCATTGGCGGTGCACAGTCATGGGGGAGAAGAACAGTGAGCACCATCAGCATGCGCAAGACCACCGTGGTCGCGGCCGGCCTCGCGGTCGCCGCGAGCCTGGTCCTGACGGGCTGCAAGGACGGCAACGAGGAGGTCACCCCGGCGGCCCCTGCGGCCCCGTCCGCCCCGGCCTCCCAGCCGGCGGGCCAGCCCTCCGGCTACGCCAGCTCCCCGGCCGGCTCCCCGTCCGCGGGCGGCTACGACGGCTCCACCGGCGCGCCCGCCGCGGGCGGCAGCGGCGCGGTGGCCAAGTCGGGCCAGGCCTTCAAGATCGGCGAGGCCGCCACCGTCCCGTTCAGCTACGGCAGCAACAAGGGCGGCCAGATCGCCCTCACCGTCACCGGCATCGAGGCGGGCACCCCCGCCGACCTGACGCCGCTGAACGTCGCCGACAAGGTGAAGGGCCAGACCCCCTTCTACATCCACTACACGGTCAAGAACACCGGCACCACGGACCTGTCCTTCGCCAGCGTCGGCCACATCAAGGGCCTGCTCGACGGCGGCAGCGAGTCCGGCGTCCTGCTGACCATCGGCAAGTTCGACAAGTGCCCGAGCGACTCGCTGCCGAAGGGCTTCACCAACGGCCAGAGCCAGACCGCCTGCGCCATCGCCCTCGTGCCGACCGGCACCAAGGTCACCGGAGCCGAGTACTGGGGCGACCCGTACAACAACCTGAGCAGCCCCGCCCAGAAGGGCCTCACCTGGAAGTGACGAGCGGCCCGTCGGGCGCCCGCACCTCCTGATCCGCGAACCCCCTGCGGCGGCCATCCCGCCCAGGGGGTTCCGCGTTCCCCGGGCCGGCGGCGCGACAATGGCCGCATGCCCGAAGGAGACAGCGTCCACCGTGTCGCGGCCCGCCTGCACGCCGCGCTCGCGGGCAGGCCCCTCGTCAGCGCCGACCTGCGCGTCCCCCGTTTCGCCACCGTCGACCTCACCGGAGACACGGTCCTCGGCGTCACCCCGCGCGGCAAGCACCTCCTGACCCGCCTCGACAGCGGCCTCACCCTCCACAGCCACCTGCGCATGGACGGCGCCTGGTACGTCTTCGCGCCCGGCCAGAAGTGGCGCGGCGGCCCCGCCCACGAGATCCGGGCGGTCCTGGCCACCGCCGACGCCACCGCCGTCGGCTACCGCCTGCCCGTCCTGGAACTGCTCCGCACCACCGACGAGGACCGCGTGGTGGGCCACCTCGGCCCCGATCTCCTGGGCCCCGACTGGGATCCGGCCAAGGCGGCGGCCAACCTCCTCGCCGACCCCGCGCGGCCCCTGGGCGAGGCCCTGCTCGACCAGCGCAACCTGGCGGGCATCGGCAACATCTACAAGGCCGAGCTCTGCTTCCTCGCCCAGGTCACCCCCTGGACCCCGGTCGGAGACCTCCCCGACCCGCTGGCCACCCTCCCCCGGCTGGCCGCCGCCGCACAGCGCCTGCTGGCCGCGAACACCGGCGACCCCGCACGGCCACGGCGCCGCAACACCACCGGCAGCCGCCGCCCCGGCCGGGAGCTGTTCGTCTACGGCCGCGCCCGGCACCCCTGCCTGCGCTGCGGCACCCCGGTGCGCGAGGGCGTACAGGACGACCGCCCCGCGTACTGGTGCCCGAGCTGCCAATCCGGCCCGGCCCCGACGCGCTAGTTGACGGCCCGTCAGATCCGCTCGTACGGTCCCTGCATGCCCTCACCCACCCCGTACGACCTCACCGGCCGCACCGCGCTCGTCACCGGAGCCGCGAGCGGGATAGGCCGCGCCACCGCCCTCCTCCTCGCCCGGGCCGGCGCCGTCGTGCACTGCGCGGACCGCGACGAGCCGGGCCTCGCGGAGACCGCGGCCCTGATCGCCAAGAGTGGCGGCACCGCCACCGCCCACCCCCTCGACGTCACCGACCGCGCCGCGCTGCGGGCAGCCGTCGCCGCGGCCGGACCGCTGGACATCGCCGCCGCCATCGCCGGGGTGATGCACACCAGCAGCGTCCTGGAGACCACCGACGAGGACCTCGACCGGATCCTGGACATCAATTTCAAAGGGGTCCTGCGCACCTGCCAGGAGGCCGTCAGCGCCATGATCGCCGCCGGCCGCCCCGGCTCGGTGGTCACCATGGCCTCCGGCGCCGTGGACGCCGCCCAGCCGGGGCTGCTCTGCTACAGCGCCGCCAAGGCCGCCGTGGTCCAGCTCACGAAGACCCTCGCGACCGAGGCCGGCCCGCACGGCATCCGCGTCAACGCCGTCGCCCCGGGCTGGATCCGCACGCCCATGACCGGCCGGCACGGCTCCGAGGTCCAGCAGCGGACGGAGGAGGCCATGGTCCGGATGTCCCCGCTGCGCCGGGTCGGGGAACCCGAGGACATCGCGCAGGCGGTGCTCTACCTGGCCTGCGACGCCTCGTCCTTCACGACGGGCCAGATCCTTCGTCCGAACGGCGGAGTATCGATGCCCTGGTGAGCCGCTTCCCCGCCCCGGCGAGCGACGCCCCGGCAGCCCCTGCGGCCGTCCGGGCCCTGCGTACGGGTATCTGCCCCGTGCAGTGCACCGGCAACAGCCCCAGCCCCCATCCGCCGACCACGACGGCGCCCTCCACGGGCCCGGTACCTTCCGGCACCAGCACGAGCCGCAGCACGGCCCACCACCAGAGCACGCCCACCGCCAGGGCGAGGGGTATGAGCAACCGCCGCACGGCCACCTCCACGGGGTACCCCCGGACGCAGTCCGGGGGAGGGCCTGATCGGGGACGGGCCCATCCTCCCGCAGGACCGCGGCCCCCGCACCCAGAACGCCCGCCGCGTCGCCCCACCGGCCCCCGGACGGCAAAGAGCCCCGGCCGGTGCTCACGCACCCTCCGGGGCTCCCGCCACGCTCACATGCTTGACTCGCGCTCAAGCGGCGACGACGTTCACCGCTTCCACGGGTGCCTTGATGGTCACCCGCTCCGGTCCGCCCGTGACCGAGGCCACGGAAACCGAATTGAGCATCGGGCGCACCGGTGCCGGCACCGGTTCGCTTGCGGCGGCCGACTGCGCAAGCTCCGCCAGCGACAGCTCGTCGCTGACTTCGCGCATCAGCTCGGACATCCGTACGTCCAACGCGTCGCAGATCGCGGAGAGCAGCTCGGAGGATGCCTCCTTCTGCCCCCGCTCCACCTCGGAGAGATAGCCGAGCGAAACTCGGGCGGACGAGGAGACTTCGCGCAGAGTACGGCCCTGGCGCTGGCGCTGCCGACGCAGCACGTCACCCAGCAGGCGACGGAGCAGAATCATCGGTGGCTCCCTCCTCTGACCGTGTAGCCGTAACCTTCACGCCCCACCGTACCGCCTCGCGCCGCGGCCGTGCGGGGAGCGATGTCGTGTTCACTCAGGGCTGCAAACATCAAATCCCCCCGTTCCGTTCCGTATCCTGCCCCCGCAGATTCTCGCGGAGTTCGCTTGAGAGGAGTTCGAGCACTGTCCGTGCACTCTCCCTACGAATTTCCGCACGGGAGCCGTTCAACCGCAGCCGGGCCGATTTCCTGCCCGCAGGGCCCGCCACGGCGATGAAAACCGTGCCCACGGGCTGCCCGTCCTGAGGATCCGGACCGGCCACTCCGGTGGTCGCGATCCCCCACGATGCACCCGTCAGGCTCCGCACTCCGGTCGCCATCTCGACTGCGACCTGCGCGTTCACCGCGCCTTCGGCCGCGAGCAGCGCCGCGTCCACCCCGAGGACGCGGTGCTTGAGTTCAGTGGCGTACGCCGTGACCGAGCCGAGGAAGGAGCGCGAGGCCCCCGGCACCGCCGTGATCTCGGCGGCGACCATGCCGCCGGTCAGCGACTCCGCCACCGCGAGCGTCTGGTCACACTCCGCAAGCATCCGCAGTACGTCCCCGGCCACGCCGGCCGTGTCCGCCGCGTCTTCCACCGCTCCGGAGGTCTCCGGTGCGTCCCCCGCCCCGTACGTCACTTCGCGGCCCGCTCCTGCGCCAGCCCGGCCCGGCGCAGCACCACGGCCTGCCGGACGTAGTCCAGGCCGGTGACCACGGTCAGCACGACGGCGATCCCCATCACCCAGAACCGCATGGTCGCCAGCGGCCCGGTCAGGGCGAGCACGTACATGCCCACCGCGGTGCCCTGGGCCAGGGTCTTGAGCTTGCCGCCCCGGCTGGCCGGAATCACTCCGTACCGGATCACCCAGAAGCGCATCAGCGTGATCCCGAGCTCGCGCCCGAGGATCACCCCCGTCACCCACCAGGGCAGGTCGCCGAGCCAGGACAGACACACCAGAGCCGACCCCATGATCGCCTTGTCGGCGATGGGGTCGGCGATCTTCCCGAAGTCCGTGACCAGGTTGTACGTCCGGGCCAGGTGCCCGTCGAAGATGTCCGTGATCATGGCGACGGCGAAGGCCGCCCAGGCCAGCGCCCGCCAGACGGGGTCGTAACCCCCGTCGGCGAGCAGCAGCAGGACGAATCCCGGCACGAGCACGAGCCGGATCATCGTCAGGATGTTGGCGATGTTCCAGAGGCTGGCCTGATTGACGGCCGCAGTCCCGAGCTTCGCGCCGGGCGTGGGCCGGCGGCCGGTCCCGCCCGCCGCCGACGCCGGGACTCCGGTCATCCGGCCTCCTCCTCAAGGTGCAGGTCCAGGGGCTCCGCCACCAGGTCCACACCCAGCGTTCCGACCACCTTGGCCGTGACGATACGCCCCGGCACCAGACCCGCGCCGTCCGTGAAGACCACCTGGCCGTCCGTCTCGGGCGCCTGGTGGGCGGCGCGCCCGTAGGCGCCCTCGCCCTCCTCGGCCTCGTCCAGCGGCACGACCGTCTCGACGAGGACCTCCAGGGTCTCCCCGATCCGCTCCTCGGCGCGCTGGGAGGTGAGCTCCTCGGCGAGCCGCTGCATGTGCGCGAGGCGCTCGGCGATGGTGTCCGCGTCCAGCTTGTTCTCGTAGCCGACGGCCTCGGTGCCGTCCTCGTCGGAGTAGCCGAAGACGCCGATGGCGTCGAGGCGGGCGTGGGTGAGGAAACGCTCCAGCTCGGCGAAGTCCGACTCCGTCTCGCCGGGGAAGCCGACGATGAAGTTGGACCGGACGCCGGCCTGCGGGGCCTTGGAGCGGATGGTGTCCAGCAGCTCCAGGAAGCGGTCGGTGTCACCGAAGCGGCGCATGGCGCGCAGCACGTCGGGGGCCGAGTGCTGGAAGGACAGGTCGAAGTACGGCACGACCTTGGGCGTCGAGGTGAGCACGTCGATCAGACCGGGCCGCATCTCGGCGGGCTGGAGGTAGCTGACGCGGACGCGCTCGATGCCGTCCACCTCGGCCAGCTCGGGCAGCAGGGCCTCCAGCAGGCGGATGTCGCCGAGGTCCTTGCCGTACGAGGTGTTGTTCTCGGAGACCAGCATGATCTCCTTGACGCCCTGCTCGGCGAGCCAGCGGGTCTCGCCCAGCACGTCGCTGGGGCGGCGGGAGATGAAGGAGCCGCGGAAGGACGGGATGGCGCAGAAGGAGCAGCGGCGGTCGCAGCCGGAGGCGAGCTTGACCGAGGCGACCGGGCTGTTGCCCAGGCGGCGACGGAGCGGGGCGCGCGGGCCGGAGGCGGGCGCGAGGCCCTCGGGGAGGTCCGCCGGGGCGGCCTCGGGCTCCTGGGCGTGTCCGGGCAGGGCCACCGCGGTGTCCTGGCGTTCCGCCGGGCTGATCGGCAGCAGCTTGCGCCGGTCGCGCGGGGTGTGGGAGGCGTGGATGCCGCCGTTGAGGATGGTCTGGAGGCGGTCGGAGATGTCGGCGTAGTCGTCGAAGCCGAGGACCCCGTCGGCCTCGGGGAGCGCTTCGGCGAGTTCCTTGCCGTAGCGCTCGGCCATACAGCCGACGGCGACGACGGCCTGGGTCTTGCCGTGATCCTTGAGATCGTTGGCTTCCAGCAGGGCGTCTACGGAGTCCTTCTTGGCGGCTTCGACGAAGCCACAGGTGTTGACGACGGCTACGTCCGCGTCGGCGGCGTCCTCGACGAGCTCCCAGCCATCCGCCGCCAAGCGGCCTGCGAGCTCCTCCGAGTCCACCTCGTTACGGGCGCAGCCAAGAGTGACAAGGGCGACGGTACGGCGTTCGGGCATGGACTCAAGACTACTTCGTCCGGACGCGGGCCCCCGCCCAAGTCCCCCCAGAACAAGATCCCCGGGGCCGGCGGCAGGTGCCGCGCGGGATCCCGGGGATCTGGAACTTTTTATTCCGTGCTGGTCAGCCCGCCTGGGCCTGGCCCTGACGGGGGTCGTCCTTGGTGTAGGTGAGACGTTCCACCTGACCGGCCTGGAAGCGCTCCTTGATCTCCTTGCCGTTCACGAACAGCTTGACGACCCCGGCATCGCCGAGCACCAGGTCCACGGACTCCTTGTCCGTGAAGGTCTTCGACTCGCCCTGCGCGAGGGTTCCGTCGAAGAGCAGCCGGCCGCTGTGGTCCTTCGCGGAGATCCAGCTCTCGCCGGTGTCGGCCGTCAGGACGACCGTGACGAGGTCCTTGGGGGCCGCGGCGATGGCGCTGTCGGAGGGCTCCGGCTTGGGCGCCGACGGGGTCTGCTGGGGCTGGGCGGCCGGCTTGCCCGCGGGCTGCTTGGGTGCGGCCTTCGGGGCGGCGGAACCTTCCGCCACCGGCCGCTTGCCCTGACCGTCGCCGCCGCCGCTGAAGGCGGTGAAGCCGACGAAGCCGATCACGGCGACGATGGCGGCGACCATGGCGGCGGTCCAGTTGGGCCGCTGCCGTTCGGGCCGGATCCGCTCGGCTTCGAACATCGGCGCGGCGGGGGTGGGTGCCGGCCGGCCGCCGTGGGCCGCGTCGAAGCTGTCGATCAGGGGTTCCGGATCGATGTGCACGGCGCGGGCGAGCGTACGGATGTGACCGCGGGCGTAGACGCCGCCGCCGCACCGCGTGAAGTCGTCCTCTTCGATCGCGTGCACGATCGGGATGCGCACGCGGGTGGTGGAACTGACCTCGTCGACTGTCAGCCCGGCGGCGATCCGGGCCTTCTTGAGGGCCGTCCCGATGGACGGTCCTTCGACGGAAGGTTCGACGATGCGGTCCTCGGACCGGTCGTCGGTCGAAGGACGCTCTTCTTCGGGGGAGTTGGAGTTGCCGATGGACACGAGTGCGCCTTTCGAGCGTGTAGCCACCTGCTGGCTTCCCAGTCTAGGGGGGTGACGAAAGGGTGGGGCAACCGGAGGGGTGTACTCCCTACGCCATCCGAATGGCTTCGGGAACACCCATCGCTGCCTCCCTCAACTTGACGCACGCCCGGGGGAAACGGTTGCCCGCCGATCCCATACGGTCGGGTGAGCCGGACGGACCCCCGTTCTAGGGGGCGTCCTGGCCCCGGATCACCGCGAGGATCGCGTCGAGTTCGTCGGGTTTGACCAGGACGTCCCGCGCCTTGGAGCCCTCGCTCGCACCCACCACGCCCCGGGACTCCATCAGGTCCATGAGCCGGCCGGCCTTCGCGAAGCCCACGCGCAGCTTGCGCTGGAGCATGGAAGTGGAACCGAACTGGGTGGAGACCACCAGCTCCGCCGCCTGGCACAACAGGTCGAGGTCGTCGCCGATCTCCTCGTCGATCTCCCTCTTCTGCTTCTGCCCGACGGTCACGTCGTCCCGGAAGACGGGCGCCATCTGGTCCTTGCAGTGCTGCACGATCCCGGCGATCTCGTCCTCGGTGACGAAGGCGCCCTGGAGGCGGACCGGTTTGTTCGCCCCCATCGGCAGGAACAGTCCGTCGCCCTTGCCGATCAGCTTCTCGGCGCCGGGCTGGTCCAGGATGACCCGGCTGTCGGCGAGCGAGGAGGTGGCGAAGGCGAGCCGCGAGGGCACGTTCGCCTTGATCAGGCCGGTGACCACGTCCACCGAGGGCCGCTGGGTGGCGAGCACCAGGTGGATGCCGGCCGCGCGGGCCAACTGGGTGATGCGGACGATCGAGTCCTCGACGTCGCGCGGGGCCACCATCATCAGGTCGGCGAGCTCGTCGACGATCACCAGCAGGTACGGGTACGGGCTCAGCTCCCGCTCGCTGCCCGGCGGCAGCTTGATCTTGCCGTCCCGGATCGCCCGGTTGAAGTCGTCGATGTGCCGGTAGCCGAAGGCCGCCAGGTCGTCGTAGCGCAGGTCCATCTCGCGCACCACCCACTGGAGGGCCTCGGCGGCCCGCTTGGGGTTGGTGATGATCGGCGTGATCAGGTGCGGGATGCCCTCGTACGCGGTGAGCTCGACGCGCTTGGGGTCGACGAGCACCATCCGCACGTCCTCCGGCGTCGCCCGGACCATGATCGAGGTGATCAGGCAGTTGATGCAGGAGGACTTGCCGGAGCCGGTGGCACCGGCGACCAGCACGTGCGGCATCTTCGCGAGGTTGGCCATGACGTAGCCGCCCTCGACGTCCTTGCCGAGCGCGACCAGCATCGGGTGGTCGTCCTCGGCGGCGTCGGCCAGACGCAGTACGTCGCCGAGGTTGACCATCTCCCGGTCGGTGTTCGGGATCTCGATGCCGACCGCCGACTTGCCGGGGATCGGGCTGATGATCCGCACGTCCGGAGAGGCCACGGCGTAGGCGATGTTCTTCGCCAGCGCCGTGATCCGCTCGACCTTCACGGCGGCGCCGAGCGTCACCTCGTAGCGGGTGACCGTCGGGCCCCGGGTGAAGCCGGTGACCTGCGCGTCGACCTTGAACTCGGTGAAGACGTTCGTCAGCGCGGCGACGACCGAGTCGTTGGCGGCACTGCGGGTCTTGCCGGGCCCGCCCTTCTCCAGCAGGTCCAGCGAGGGCAGCGCGTACGTGATGTCCCCGCGCAGCTGGAGCTGTTCGGCGCGGGGCGGCAGCGGCTGGGCCTGCGGCGGGGTCTTCGTCAGGTCGGGCACCGACAGGGTCCCGGAGGCCGCGGCGGTGCGCTCGTGCGGCGCCTCGGCCCCGGCCGGGACGATCGGCGCGACGGAGGCGGGGACGGAGGCCGCGGGCCGCCCCTCGCGGGCGGGCGGCACCGGAGCGGTGACCTCGACGCCCTCGCGCTCCACGGAGATCCCCTGGGTGAGGTCGGCGACCAGCGGGGACGGGGGCAGACCCCCGTAGACCACCCCGTCCAGCGCGGCGGCGGCCGCCGCGGCCACGTCGACCGCGTCCATCTCCCGCCCGCCGGGCCGCGCGGCGGTGCGCCGCGGCCCGCGCCGCCGGGCCGGCGCCGCCTCCTCGGCGGCGTCGGCCGGATCGTCCGGGCCACCCGGTCCGCCGGGGCCCGCGAGAGCCCCGGTGCGGGCCCGCCACTGCTCGGCGTCGTGGCGGTCCCGGCGCCCGGCGGCCTCCTGCTCGGCGTACCGCTCGTCGTACTCGTTCGGCGCGATGATCCCGAGCCGGATCCCGAGCGCGCGCAGCCGCTGCGGGATCGCGTTGACCGGGGTCGCGGTGACCACGAGCAGCCCGAAGACGGTGAGCAGCACCAGCATCGGCACGGCCAGCGGCGCACCCATGGTGAAGATCAGCGGCTTGGAGGCACCCCAGCCGATCAGGCCGCCCGCGTTCTGCATCGCGGTGGTGCCCTCGTCGCGGCCCGGCGCCCCGCAGGCGATGTGGACCAGCCCGAGGACACCGATGACCAGGGCGGTCAGGCCGACGCCGATGCGGCCGTTGGCGTCGGTCTGCTCGGGGTGGCGGATGAACCGCACCGCCATGACGCCCAGCAGCACCGGCACGAGCAGGTCGAGGCGCCCGAACGCGCCGGTGACCAGCATCGTGACCAGGTCCCCGACGGGCCCGCTCAGGTTCGACCAGGTCCCGGCGGCGACGATCAGCGCCAGGGCCAGCAACAGCAGCGCGACCCCGTCCTTGCGGTGCGCGGGGTCGAGGTTCTTCGCACCGCGGCCGAGCCCGCGCAGGACCGCGCCGACGGCGTGCGCGAGACCGAGCCAGCAGGCGCGCACGAGCCGCAGCACGCCCCCCGTGGGGGACGCCGCCGGTTTGGCGGCGGCCTTCTTGACCGGGGGCCGCTTGGCCGCCGCGGCCTTCTTCGCGGGGGGCTTGCGGGCGGGAGCCGCCTTCTTCGCCGGCGCCGTCGTACGGCCGGTGCGGCCCTTCGCGGTGCCCGCGGTGCTCTGGGAACCCTTGCCGGACGTACTTGAGGCCATGGGCCCGAGGTTACCGGTGCGCACGCCGGTGGACACGCGTGCCCACCCCTTCACCCGTTCGTGTCGCCGCGTCCGTAGGCGCTTTGACGCACCGGCACACCTGACACCCGGCCAGGCACCGTCGCGCAGGCACCGCTTCCGGACCTCGGGACCGTCGGCGGCACCGCCCCGCTCGTCCCGCCGTCCGTCAGCCCTGGGCGGGCAGCATCGGCGCCCCGCCGCCGGCGCCCGGTTCCAGGGCGTCCAGGGCGCGGCGCAGCCCGGTCAGCTTGCGCTCCAGGTGCGCGGCGGTGGCCACGACCGCGGCATCGGCCTCGTCCTCGCCGAGCTGCTTGGTCAGGGCCTCGGCCTGCTCCTCGACCGCGGCGAGCCGCGCGGAGAGCTCGGCCAGCAGCCCGGCGGTCTCCTTGCCGCCGTCGCCGTTGTGGGAACCGCCGCCCTCCAGCTGCAGACGCAGCAGTGCCGCCTGCTCCCGCAGTTGGCAGTTCTTGGTGTAGAGCTCGACGAACACCGAGACCTTGGCGCGCAGCACCCACGGGTCGAACGGCTTCGAGATGTAGTCCACCGCGCCCGCCGCGTAACCGCGGAAGGTGTGGTGCGGACCGTGATTGATCGCGGTGAGGAAGATGATCGGGATGTCCCGGGTCCGTTCGCGCCGCTTGATGTGCGCGGCCGTTTCGAACCCGTCCATGCCCGGCATCTGGACATCCAGCAGGATGACCGCGAAATCGTCCGTCAGCAGCGCTTTGAGCGCTTCCTCCCCCGACGACGCCCGGACCAGTGTCTGATCGAGCGCGGAGAGGATGGCCTCCAGCGCCAGCAGATTCTCCGGCCTGTCGTCGACCAGGAGGATCTTGGCCTTCTGCACCATGCCCTGTCCTCCTCGCCCCGGCATGGGGCCTCCCCGGCTCCTGGCTCCGGCATGCGCGCCGGGCCCCGCCCCAGAGGACGGCATCCTTGCGCCGTCCGTCCTTGTGCCGGTCATCGTAGCCCCAGTCCCGAGATCGCCACACCCTGTCACCAAGATGTCACTGTGCACGAAGCGGAAACGTGAGGGGAGGGCAGAAGGTTCCCCCCGTGCCCTCCGGTCACCGACCACCCGCCGATCAGTCTCCGCGCATGTGCTGCTCCATCACCGACAGGAGGTAATCGGGTTCGACCGGCTTGGTCACGTAGTCGGAAGCCCCGGAGTCGATGGCCTTCTCCCGGTCCCCCTTCATCGCCTTCGCCGTGAGCGCGATGATCGGCAGGCCCGCGAACTGCGGCATGCGCCGGATCGCGGACGTCGTCGCGTACCCGTCCATCTCCGGCATCATGATGTCCATCAGGACCAGCGACACGTCGTCGTGCTGCTCCAGGACCTCGATGCCCTCCCGCCCGTTCTCGGCGTAGAGCACCGCGAGCCCGTGCTGCTCCAGAACGCTCGTCAGGGCGAAGACGTTGCGCACGTCGTCGTCGACGATGAGCACCCGCTCCCCGTGGAAGTCGTACGTCCGCGGCGCCGCCGGGGCCGGCTCCTCGGTCTCCCAGCCCACCCCGTACGGCTGCCCTGGCACCTCGGTGCGCGGCATCGCGTCGGTCAGCTGCTTGCGGCGCCGCCGGAAGAGCGCCGACGAGCCCTGCCCGGCGGGTTCGGCCGCCGGGAGCGCCTGGCGCACCGGCGCCTGCGCGAGGGGGGCGGGCACCGCCGGAACCGGCTGGGGCGCGGGACGCGCCTCGTCGGCGGCCCTGCGGTACTCCCCGCGGGCGCCGCCGGGCGCGGGCGGCGCGTACCCCTGCGGAGGCAGTTCGCTCGGGTGCAGCGGCAGGTACAGCGTGAACGTGGATCCGCGGCCGGGCTCGCTGGCCGCGTGGATCTCCCCGCCCAGCAGCCGGGCGATCTCCCGGCTGATCGACAGACCGAGGCCCGTGCCGCCGTACTTCCGGCTCGTGGTCCCGTCGGCCTGCTTGAACGCTTCGAAGATCACCAGCATCTTGCTCGCAGCGATCCCGATCCCGGTGTCGGTCACCGAGAAGGCGATCAGATCGGCGTCCGCCTCGCGCAGCGAGCCGGCCTCCAGCAGCTGTTCCCGGATCGCCGCCGGCACATCGCCGCCCGCGGGCCGGATCACCAGCTCCACCGCCCCGTTGTCGGTGAACTTCACCGCGTTCGACAGGAGGTTGCGCAGCACCTGGAGCAGTCGCTGCTCGTCGGTGTGCAGGGTGGCGGGCAGCTCCGGGGAGACCCGTACCGAGAAGTCGAGCCCCTTCTCCGCCGTCAGCGGCCGGAAGGTGGCCTCGACGTAGTCGACGAGCTGGACCAGCGCGATCCGCGTCGGCGAGACGTCCATCTTGCCCGCCTCGACCTTCGACAGGTCGAGGATGTCGTTGATCAGCTGGAGCAGGTCCGAGCCCGCGCCGTGGATCGTCTCGGCGAACTCCACTTGCTTCGGCGAGAGGTTCCCGTCGGCGTTGTCGGCGAGCAGCTTGGCCAGGATCAGCAGCGAGTTGAGCGGGGTCCGCAGCTCGTGCGACATGTTCGCGAGGAACTCGCTCTTGTACCGCATGGAGACCGCGAGCTGCTCGGCGCGCTCCTCCAGGACCTGCCGGGCCTCCTCGATCTCGGTGTTCTTCACCTCGATGTCCCGGTTCTGCTGCGCCAGCAGCTCGGCCTTCTCCTCCAGCTCCGCGTTGGCGGCCTGGAGGGCCTTCTGACGGTTCTCCAGCTCGTCGGAGCGCTCGCGCAGTTGCTCGGTCATCTCCTGCGACTGCTTGAGGAGCACCTCCGTCTTGGAGTTGACGGAGATGGTGTTGACGCTCGTACCGATCATCTCGGCGATCTGGCTGAGGAAGTCCTTCTGGATCTGCGTGAACGGCGTGAAGGACGCCAGCTCGATCACGCCGAGCACCTTCCCCTCGAAGAGCACCGGCAGCACGATCACGTGCGCGGGCGGGGCCTCCCCGAGCCCCGAGGAGATCTTCAGGTAGCCGGGCGGGGTGTTCTCGACCAGGATCGTCCGCTTCTCCTCGGCGACCGTGCCGATCAGACCCTCGCCGGGCCGGAAGGAGATGGGCATCTGACCGCCCGCGTACGCGTAACTCCCGCGCATCCGCAGCTCGTACGAGCCCTCCCCGGCCCCGTCCGTCCCGATCTCGGTGCTCCCGCCGGTGGGCAGCGCCAGGAAGAACGCGCCGTGCTGCGCGGAGACCACCGGGGTCAGCTCGCTCATGATCAGCGAGGCCACGTCGTCCAGCTCCCGCCGGCCCTGCATCAGCGCGGAGATCCGGGCGAGGTTGCCCTTGAGCCAGTCCTGCTCCTTGTTGGCCAGGGTGGTGTCGCGCAGGTTCACGATCATCGTGTTGATGTTGTCCTGGAGGACCTGGATCTCCCCCGCCGCGTCCACGTCGACCTTCAGGCTGAGGTCGCCGCGGGTCACCGCGGTGGCCACGGCCGCGATGGCGCGCACCTGCCGGGTGAGGTTCCCGGCCATCTCGTTCACGGACTCGGTGAGGTCCCGCCAGGTGCCGTCCACGTCACGGACGCGGGCCTGGCCGCCGAGGATGCCCTCGGTGCCCACCTCGCGCGCCACCCGCGTCACCTGGTCGGCGAAGGAGGACAGCTGGTCGACCATCGTGTTGATGGTCGTCTTGAGCTCCAGGATCTCGCCGCGCGCGTCGATGTCGATCTTCTTGGTCATGTCGCCCTTGGCGATGGCCGTCGTGACCATGGCGATCTGCCGGACCTGGCCGGTCAGGTTGGAGGCCATGAAGTTCACCGAGTCGGTGAGGTCCTTCCACGTGCCGGAGACCCCGGGGACGTGGGCCTGGCCGCCCAGGCGGCCCTCCGTACCCACCTCGCGGGCCACGCGCGTGACCTCGTCCGCGAAGGACGACAGGGTCTTGACCATCGTGTTCACCGTGTCGGCGAGCTGCGCGACCTCGCCGCGCGCCTCGACGGTGACCTTCTTCGTCAGGTCGCCGTTCGCCACGGCCGCCGAGACCTGTGCGATCCCGCGCACCTGGGCGGTGAGGTTGCCGGCCATCGTGTTGACGTTGTCGCTGAGGTCCTTCCAGATGCCCGTGACCCCGCGCACCCGCGCCTGACCGCCCAGGATGCCCTCCGTACCCACCTCACGGGCCACCCGGGTCACCTGCTCCGCGAAGGAGGACAGCTGGTCCACCATCGTGTTCACGGTGGTGACCAGTTCGAGGATCTCGCCCTTGGCGTCGACCGTGATCTTCTTCGACAGGTCGCCCATGGCGACCGCCGTGGTCACCTCGGCGATGTTGCGCACCTGCGAGGTCAGGTTGTTCGCCATGAAGTTGACGGACTGGGTCAGGTCCTTCCAGGTGCCGGAGACCCCCTTGACCTCGGCCTGACCGCCCAGGATGCCCTCGGTGCCCACCTCACGGGCCACCCGGGTCACCTGCTCCGCGAAGTTGGAGAGCTGGTCGACCATCGTGTTGAGGGTGTTCTTCAGCTCCAGGATCTCGCCCCGGGCGTCCACGTCGATCTTCTGCGACAGGTCACCGCGCGCCACCGCCGTGGCGACCTGCGCGATGTTGCGCACCTGCGAGGTCAGGTTCCCGGCCATGCCGTTCACCGAGTCCGTCAGATCGCGCCAGACCCCGGCCACGCCCGGGACCTGCGCCTGCCCGCCGAGGCGGCCCTCGGTACCCACGTCCCGGGCCACCCGGGTCACCTGCTCCGCGAAGGCGGAGAGCTGGTCGACCATCGTGTTGATGGTGTTCTTCAGCTCCAGGATCTCGCCCCGGGCGTCCACGTCGATCTTCTGCGACAGGTCACCGCGCGCCACCGCCGTCGTGACCTGCGCGATCTGACGCACCTGGGACGTCAGGTTCCCGGCCATGAAGTTGACCGAGTCGGTCAGCTCCTTCCAGGTGCCGGACACCCCCTCGACCCGCGCCTGTCCGCCGAGCCTGCCCTCCGTACCCACGTCCCGGGCCATCCGCGTGACCTGGTCGGCGAAGGAGGACAGCTGGTCGACCATCGTGTTCACGGTGTTCTTCAGCTGGAGCATCTCGCCGGAGACGTCCACGGTGACCTTCTGCGACAGGTCGCCGTTGGCCACCGCCGTCGTCACCTGCGCGATGTTGCGGACCTGACCGGTCAGGTTGCGGAAGGCGGTGTTCACCGAGTCGGTGAGGTCCTTCCACGTACCGGCTGCCCCCGGCACCTGCGCCTGGCCGCCGAGCTCGCCCTCGACACCCACCTCACGGGCCACCCTGGTCACTTCGGCACCAAAGGACTGGAGCTGGTCCACCATCGTGTTGACGGTGTTCTTCAGCTCCAGCATCTCGCCGGCCACATCGACGGTGACCTTCTGCGACAGGTCGCCGTTGGCCACCGCCGTCGTCACCTGCGCGATGTCGCGCACCTGCGTGGTGAGGTTGCGGAAGACCGTGTTCACCGAGTCGGTGAGGTCCTTCCACGTACCCGCGGCCCCCGGCACCTGCGCCTGGCCGCCGAGCAGACCCTTGGCCCCGACCTCGCTGGCCACACGCGTGACCTCGTCCGCGAAGGTCCGTAGGGTTTCGGTCATCTGATTGATCGTTTCGGCCAGTTGCGCCACTTCTCCGCGCGCGCTGACCCGCACCTTCTGCGACAGGTCGCCGTTCGCGACGGCCGTCGTCACCTGCGCGATGCCCCGCACCTGGGCCGTCAGGTTGCCCGCCATCGTGTTGACGGAGTCGGTCAGGTCCTTCCACACGCCCGCGACCCCGGGCACCTTGGCCTGACCGCCCAGTTCACCCTCCGTACCCACCTCGCGGGCGACGCGCGTCACCTCGGAGGAGAAGGAGGACAGCTGGTCCACCATGGTGTTCACGGTGTTCTTCAGCTGGAGCATCTCGCCGGCCACGTGCACCGTGACCTTGCGCGACAGATCGCCCTTCGCCACCGCCGTCGTGACGAGAGCGATGTCACGCACCTGGGCGGTGAGCCGGTACGCCATCGTGTTGACGGAATCGGTCAGGTCCTTCCAAGAACCGGACATTCCGCGCACCTGGGCCTGACCGCCGAGTTTGCCCTCGGTGCCCACCTCCAGCGCCACCCGCGTCACCTCGTCGGTGAACGCCGACAGCTGGTCGACCAGGTTGTTGACCGTCCGGCCGACCTTCAGGAACTCCCCGCGCAACGGGTGCCCGACCCCCTCCGGGGTCTGCGTCCGCAGGTCCATCCGCTGGTCGAGGTCACCCTCGGCCACCGCCGACAGGACCCGCCCCACCTCGGACACCGGCCGGGCGAGATCGTCCACGAGCTGGTTGGAGGCGTCGATCGCGGCCGCCCAGGAGCCCTCGCAGGCACCCGTCTCCAGCCGCTCGCTCAGCTTCCCCTCGCGCCCCACCATCCGCCGGACCCGGGACAACTCCCCGGTCAGGTGGAGGTTGCGGTCGGCGACCTCGTTGTAGACGGCGGCGATCTCCGCCATCTCGCCCTCGCCGGACACCGTCAGCCGCTTGCGGAAGTTGCCGTCCCGCATCGACACCAGGGCCGTGAGCAGCCGGTTCAGCGCGGCGGTATCGACTTCCGTCGTGCCGCCCCGCCGGGACCGACCGCCCTTCGGGCGCGTTCCCGTACGCCGCACCGCTGCGCCAGACTCCACCGTGTCCCTCCCGAAAGGGTCGACCGCTGTTCCACCGGACATCCGACTACCCACGACCGGCACTCCAAGACTGCCCAGTGTTTCACCCCGGCCCAACCAGGCCATAACACTCCGGCACCATCGCACACCGGCCGCACCCCGCGGGTGGAATCCCCGACGACGGCCTCCTCACGACCGCGAAGGTAAGTAACCTGGCTTCCGATGTCCCACCGCGTCGAAGGAGACTTGTGATCACGGCACGGGCGGCTGCCAGTTTCGACCCACAGGGGCGCTCGGTCGCCGCCGCCCGCGCGTTCGTCCGCGACACGCTCCAGGGCTGGGGCTTCGCCGACATCGTCGACGACGCCGTGGTGCTCACGAGCGAGCTCGTCACCAACGCCGTGGTCCACGCCGGCACCCGGGCCGAGGTCCTGTGCCTGCGCTCCGGGGACGGCGTACGCGTCGAGGTCGCCGACCGCTACCCGGAGCGCGAGCTCCCGCTCCAGCCCCCCGGTCAGCGCCCGTACGCCGATCCCGACCGCGAGAGCGGCCGCGGCCTGATGCTCTGCGCCGCCCTCGCCACCCGCTGGGGCGTCGAGTACACCACCACCCACAAACACGTGTGGTTCCGCCTCGACCTCCCGGACCGGCCGGTCGGTACCCGCTCCGCGGGCCCCGTCGTCCCCGACCAGATGCTGCCCCTGGCCGACAGCCGGGTCCGCGTGGCCGTCGTCCAGATCGACTCCGCCGATGCCGTGTCCGCCTGGAACGAGGACGCCGAGCACATCTTCGGCCACCCCGCCGAGAAGGCCCTGGGCCGCCCGCTCGCCGAGCTCGCCGCCTGGCCCCAGACCCCCGGCACCGGCACCGGCGTCGCCGAGGCCCTGCGCCTGTCCCGCTGGGAGGGCAGCTACGGCATCCGCGGCGCCGACGGCCGCGTCATCCCCGTCTACGCCTCCCACCTGCGCGTCCGCGACGCCCACGGCGAACCCTCCATCGTCTGCCTCCTCGTCCACGACGACGAGCGGGCCCTGCTCCAGACCCCCGCCCGGGTACCCGCCTCCGACGGCGGTCAGCTCACCGAGCCGCGCCCCGCGGACCCCTTCGAGCTGTTCATCGGCTCCCCCGCCCCCGACGATCTGGAGGGTCTGCTCCAGCGCACCGTCGAACGGGCCCGCGACATGCTCGACGCCGACGCCGCCTTCCTCCTCCTCGCCACCGACGACGAGACGGAACTTGAGGTCCGCGCCACCACCGGGCTGCCCTCCACTCGCCAGCGCTTCGCCCGCGTCCCCGTCGAGGCCGGCGCCAGCCGCTACGGCTCGGCCCGGATGCCCGCCGTCCACGACGACCTCGCCGCCGTACCCGGAGCCGTCCCGCTCCTGGAGTCCACCGGCATGCGCTCCGTGGTCACCGTCCCCCTCAAGGTCGAGGGGCGGCTCACCGGCTCCCTCGGCGTGGCCGCCGAGGGCCCCGGCCGCTACACGAACGAAGAGGCCCTGCGCCTCCAGTTCGCCGCCGACCGCCTCGCCCTCGCCGTCGAGTCCGCCCGGCTCGGCGAACTGGAACGGCTGCGCCGAGGCTCCCTCTCCTTCCTCGTCGAGGCCTCCGACCTGCTCGCCGGCACCCTCGACCGGGACCAGACCCTGGCCCTGATGGCCCAGATGACCGTCCCCACCCTGGCCACCTGGTGCGCCGTCTACACCATCGCCGACCAGGCCTCCGACCCCTCCCTCGCCTACGTCCTGCACGAGGACGAGGAACGCATCGACGGCCTCAAGGCCCTGCTCTCCCGGGTCAGCCCGCCCGACCCGGTCCGCGAGGCCGGCGCCCGGCCCTGGGCGGAGGCCGCCCTCGCGGTCGGCGGGGAGACGGTGGTCCTTCCCCTCCTCGCCCGCAACCGCGTCATCGGCCTGCTCACGCTCGGCAAGCCCAGCGAGGAGCACTTCCGCCAGGAGATCCTCGAACTCGCCGACGACCTCTCGCGCCGCGCCGCCCTGGCCCTCGACAACGCCCGCCTCTACTCCGAGCGCACCGCCATCAGCCGCTCCCTCCAGCGCAGCCTCCTGCCGCCCGGCTCCCCCGCGATCCCCGGCATGGAGGTCGAGGTGATCTACCGCGCCGCCGGCGAGGGCAACGAGGTGGGCGGCGACTTCTACGACGTCTTCCCGATCCGCGACGGCGTGTACGGCTTCGCCATCGGCGACGTCTGCGGGACGGGCCCCGAGGCCGCCGCCGTCACCGGCCTGGCCCGCCACGCCCTGCGCCTGCTCGCCCGCGAGGGCCTGGGCGGCCCGGCGGTCCTTGAGCGCCTCAATGCGGCCATCCTGGACGAGGGCGCCCGCAGCCGCTTCCTCACCCTCCTCTACGGGGAACTGCACCCGCGGCCCGACGGCGGTGCCCTGATGAAGGTCGTCTGCGCGGGTCACCCGCTCCCGCTGCGCCTGCGCCCGGACGGCGAGGTCACCCCGGCCGCCGAACCGCAGCCGCTCCTCGGTGTCATCGAGGACCTCGACCTCTACGAACAGACCCTGACCCTCGACCCGGGCGACGTGCTGCTGTGCGTCACCGACGGGGTGACGGAGCGCCGCGAGGGCGCGCGCATGCTCGGCGACGACGGCCTGGCCGACGTCCTCACCACCTGTACCGGCCTCACCGCCGGCGCGGTGGCCTCCCGCATCCTGCGGGCGGTGGAGCGCTTCGCGGCGGAACCGGCTTCGGACGACATGGCCATCCTGGCGTTCCGCGTTCCGGGCCAGCGCACGGGCGACTGACCGTCCCGGTCTCAGACGTAGTCGGCGGTGGTCCGGACGGCCCCGAACCGGGGGAAGATCCGGTCCACCGCGAACGCGTGCTCGTCGGCCGCGAACCCCGACATCGCGTCCCCGACGAACTCGACGTCGTAGCCGTGATCGGAGGCGGCCCTGGCCGTCGACTCCACCCCCATGGTGGTGACCAGACCGGCGACGACGACCGTGTCCACGCCCCGCTCCCGTAGCCGCTCGTCCAGGCCGGTCCCGTGGAAGGCGCCCACGGTGCGCTTGACGATCTCGATGTCCCCCGGCTGCCGGAGCCCGTCCACGAGCCCGCTCCCCGGCGGCTGCTCCGCGACGTTCGGCCGCTCCACCCGCACCACGACCACCGGCAGCCCCTCGGCCCGGAACACCTCGCCCAGTCGCCGGCAGCGCTCCTCGACCTCCGTCCCGGTGTGGGGTGCCAACGGCAGCGCGACGATGCGGGGCATCAGGTCGATGAGGATCAGGGCGGTCGTCATGCGGCCATTATTCTTCGGGCGCCGGCCCTGTCGTGGGCACAACGCAAAAAAGGCCCCCGCCTAATGGCGGGGGCCTTTTTCATCAGAGCCCTTTAACGGAATCGAACCGTTGACCTTCTCCTTACCATGGAGACGCTCTACCGACTGAGCTAAAAGGGCGGGTTGTTCGGCGGCGTCCTACTCTCCCACAGGGTCCCCCCTGCAGTACCATCGGCGCTGAAAGGCTTAGCTTCCGGGTTCGGAATGTAAACCGGGCG